>DASSVA010000032.1:0-3726 GCA_035706385.1 Solimonas sp.
GAGAGGGTCAGGGTGAGGGGTGGCGGGTATTCGCGAGCGTCAACGCTCGATCGGGCTGTATGCCCCTCACCCCAGCCCTCTCCCCGTGCACGGGGAGAGGGAGCCGGCGTCTCCGTTCACGCTCGTCCGATACAGCTGGAACACGTCTTGCTCGGAGCCGGTCACCCGAACCGGAGTTCCAGACCGATCATGGCCAGCGCCGCGACCGCCACCGACGAAGACGTTCCAAAACCCGCCGTCAAGGCGAAGAAGACCGGCGGCTCGCCGTTGCTGGCGATCGCGCTCGCCGTCGTCGTCTCGACCGCCGCGAGCGCCGGCGTCAGCTTCATGCTGACGCGGCACGCGCTGGCCGCCGCCGCACACGCCGATGCCACGGCCGAAGGCGAGGCCGGCGACAAGGCCGCCGCCGACAAGCCGAAGGATCCGCCGAACTATCTGCCGCTCGATCCGGCGTTCGTCGTCAACCTCGAAGCCGACGACACGCGCTTCCTGCAGGTGCAGGTGCAGCTGATGACGCGCGATGCGCACGCCGTCGACACGCTCAAGCTGCACGAGCCGCGCATCCGCAACGCGCTGCTGATGCTGTTCTCGCAGCAGCATCCGGCCGATATCGCGACGCTCGCCGGCAAGCAGAAGCTGCAGGCCGAGTCGCTCGACCAGATCCGGAAAATCCTCGTCGAGGAGACCGGCAAGCCGCTGGTCGAGGCCGTCTACTTCACGAGCTTCGTCACGCAATGAGCAGCGAACTGCTGTCGCAGGACGAGATCGACGCGCTGCTGCACGGCGTCGACTCCGGCAAGGTCGACACCACGCCGCCGCCGGCCGCGCCGGGCGAGGCGCGCAGCTTCGACTTCGCGTCGCAGGAACGCATCGTCCGCGGCCGCATGCCGACGCTGGAGATGGTCAACGAACGCTTCGCGCGGCTGTTCCGCATCTCGCTGTTCAACATGCTGCGCCGCTCGCCCGAGCTGACCGTGGTCGGCATCGAGACGATGAAGTTTTCCGAATACACGCATTCGCTGTTCGTGCCGACCAGCCTCAACCTGATCCGCGTCAAGCCGCTGCGCGGCACCGCGCTGTGCATCTTCGAACCGCGCCTGGTGTTCACCGTCGTCGACAATTTCTTCGGCGGCGACGGCCGCCTGCCGACCAAGATCGAGGGCCGCGAGTTCACGCCGACCGAGATGCGCGTGATCCAGTTGCTGCTGCGCCAGGTATTCGCCGATCTGCAGGAAGCGTGGAGCCCGGTGCTCGGCCTCGAATTCGATTACCTCGGCAGCGAGGTCAATCCGCATTTCGCGAACATTGTCTCGCCCGGCGAGATCGTCGTCGTCTGCAAGTTCAAGATCGAACTCGAAGGCGGCGGCGGCCATCTGCATCTGACGCTGCCGTATTCGATGCTCGAACCGATCCGCGACCTGCTCGACGCCGGCATCCAGTCCGATCGCGGCGACAAGGACGAGCGCTGGCCGATCGCGCTGCGCGAACAGATCCGCGACGCCGAGGTCGACGTCAGCTGCGAACTGGTGCGCACGACGATGAGCCTGCGCCAGCTCACGCAACTGAAGGCCGGCGACGTCATTCCGGTGACGCTGCCGCGCACGCTCGATCTGTGCGTCGAGGACCTGCCGCTGTTCCGCGGCAGTTTCGGCGTCGCCAACGGCCAGAACGCCGTCCGCATCCATGAAGTCATCCGCCGTCCGCAACTGCCGGCGACCGCCCGGGAATCCGCATGAGCATCACGACCGAAAAACCGAAAGCCGACGCCACGCGCGCCACGTTCCAGACGCTCGAGGACCGGCCGATCGCCGCCGGCAGCGACGTCAATCTCGACGTCATCCTCGACGTGCCGGTGACGCTGTCGATGGAAGTCGGCCGCGCGCGCGTGCCGATCCGCAACCTGCTGCAGCTCAACCAGGGCTCGGTCGTCGAACTCGAACGCGCCGCCGGCGAGCCGCTCGACGTCTACGCCAACGGCACGCTGGTCGCGCACGGCGAGGTCGTCGTCGTCAATGAGAAGTTCGGCATCCGCCTGACCGACGTGGTCAGCCCGGCCGAACGCATTCGCAAGCTGAAGTGAGCCTGCGCATGAGCGAAGCGCTGGGTACGGATACGGCGCCGGTTGCGAACGCCGCGCCGCACGCCACGATCGCCGTCGCGCCCGGCGCGCCGAGCGGCGCTGCCGGCGTCGCCGGCATGCTCGGCAGTCTCGCGCTGGTCGTCGCGCTGATCTTCGCACTCGCGTGGCTTGCGCGAAAACTGCAGAACCTGCGCGCCGCGCGCGGCGACCTGCTGCAGGTCACCGGCGGCGTTTCGGTCGGCGGCAAGGAGCGCGTCGTCATCGTCCGCGTCGGCCACGATCACTTCCTGGTCGGCGTCGCGCATGGGCAGGTCAGCCTGCTGCATCGCTTCGTCTCGGCGCCGGGCGCGCTGCACGTCGCCGATGCCGGCGCCGACGTCGCGCATCCGGTCGTCGTGCCGTTCGCCGACCGCCTGCGCGAACTGCTGCGCACGCGCAAGGCCGCGTGAGGCGCGCGATGTCCCGCTTCGTTTCCCGAATCGCCGTTGCGTCCATGCTGCTGCTGCCGTGCGGCGCGTTCGCGGCCGGCCTGCCGAGTGTGACCGCGACGCCGGCCGCCGGCGGCGCGACGCAGTACAGCCTCAACGTCGAAGTGCTGCTCTTGATGACGTTGCTGACGGTGCTGCCGGCGCTGCTGCTGAGCATGACCGCGTTCACGCGCATCGTCGTCGTGCTCGGCCTGCTGCGGCAGGCGCTCGGCACCAACCAGACGCCGAGCAACCAGATTCTCGTCGGCCTGGCATTGCTGTTGAGCTTCTTCGTGATGTCGCCGGTGCTGCAGAAGGTCTACGACGAAGGCGCGAAGCCGTACATGGACGGCACGATGGGTTTCGAGCCGGCGCTCGCCGCCGGCGCCAAGCCGCTGCGCGGCTTCATGCTCGCGCAGGTCCGCGACGCCGATCTGCTGACGTTCGCGAAGATCGCCGGCCACGGGCCGTACCAGTCGCCGGACGACATCCCGTTCACCGTGCTCGCCGCGTCGTTCGTGACCTCCGAACTGACGACCGCGTTCCAGATCGGTTTCCTGCTGTTCATCCCGTTCGTCGTCATCGACCTCGTCGTGTCGAGCGTGCTGATGAGCATGGGCATGATGATGCTGTCGCCGATGCTCGTCTCGCTGCCGTTCAAGCTGATGCTGTTCGTGCTGGTCGACGGCTGGTCGCTGGTGATGGGCATGCTCGCCGCGTCGTTTCACGCCGCCGCATGACGCCGGAAACGGTCCTGTCGATCGCACGCGACGCGTTGTGGCTGACGCTGCTGCTGGCGTCGCCGCTGCTGCTCGCGGCGCTCGCGGTCGGCGTGCTGGTCGGCGTCGTGCAGGCGGCGACACAGATCAACGAAATGACGCTGAGCTTCATCCCCAAGCTGCTCGCGCTCGCCGCGGTGATGATCACGCTCGGTCCGTGGCTACTGCGCACGCTGCTCGACTACACGCGGCAGCTGATCGAGTCGATTCCGGGGTTGTTGAGCTGATGATCATGGAACCCGTCATTGCGAGGAGCGCAGCGACGAAGCAATCCAGCAGCGCAGCTCGATCGGGCTGCGTACTGGATTGCTTCGCTGCGCTCGCAATGACGGTGGAGCGGGGCTTCTGCGCAGAACGCTTCTCATGCAATTCACCGACGCGCAACTGATCGGCTGGCTGC
>DASSVA010000033.1:0-2673 GCA_035706385.1 Solimonas sp.
TCGGGCCGCATCGCGATCTGGCAGCACAGCCGGCTGTTCGGCTGCACGTCCATCGCCATGTCGAGCGTCGAGGTCTCGACGTCGTCCGGCGCACCGACCGCGGCCTGCCATTGCGGCTCGACGTAGACGTGACAGGTCGCGCATGCGCAGCTGCCGCCGCAGTCGCCGAGGATGCCGGCGACACCGTTCGAACGGCCGATCTCCATCAGCGACTGGCCGGCTTCGACGCCCTCGATCGTCTTCTCCTCGCCGTCCACCTGGACGAACGTCACCTTCAGCGAAGCCATGACCTCTGATCTCCTTGCGCCGGCATCGCCGTGTAGCGCGCGCGGCATGAATCGATGCGGCCGCGTCGCGGCCCGTGTTCCGGCTCGCGCTCAGCCGGCCAGCGCGCGGGCGCGCGCCGCCTGAATCTCGCTCAGGTGATTGACCGGATCGCCGGCGGTGATGCCGCCGTCGACCGGCAGCACGACGCCGGTGACCTGCGCGGCGCGATCGCTGGCGAGGAACAGCACGACCTCGGCGACGTCGTGCGGACGGCCGGTGCGCTTCAGCGGCTGGTTGACGTCGAACGCCGCGCCGACCGCGACGCGGATGCGCTCGGCGACTTCGCTGCTGACGCCCGGCTCGGCATACGCGGTCAGCGGCGTGCGGATATGGCCCGGCGCGAGCACGTTGACGCGGATGTCGTATTCGGCGAAGTCGATCGCCGCCGACTTCGTGAACATGATGACGGCGGCCTTGCTCGCGCGATAACTCATCAGCGCCTGGCCCGGCAGCAGGCCGGCGATCGACGCGTTGTTGATGATCACGCCGCCGCCGTGCCTGGCCATGTGCCGTGCCGCGCACTGGCTGCCGGCCATCACGCCGAACAGGTTGATGCCGATCACGCGCTGAAAATCGCCGAGATCGTCGTCGAGGAAGCGCGGATGCTGCGCGCCGGAAATGCCGGCGTTGTTGAACATGACGTGCAGCCCGCCGAAACGCTCGACCGCGAAATCGACCAGCGCGCGGACTTCGTCCATCTGCGAGACATCGGTGCGCTTGAACAGCGCCGCGGCGCCGAGCTGCGCGGCGAACGCCTCGCCGGCGTCGGCATCGATGTCGGCAATGACGACCTTGGCGCCGTGCCTGACGAACAGCTCGGCGGTCGCGCGGCCGATGCCGCCGGTGCCGCCGGTGACGATCGCAACCTTGCCGGACAAATCCTGATTCACAGAGTTCTCCATTTAACTGCCACCTCGATCATCAGGAGGTTCTGCACAGCGTAGCGAGCGGGTGTCTGGCGTTGACCGCCGGAGCGCAGGAACCGCAGTGCACGAAGGTGTACTGAGGATTCCGGGCACCGCCCGGCAACGCCAGGCGCACGCGCAGTCGCTGTGCAGAGCCTCCTACGCGCGCCGCGACAGCCGCAGCGGCAGATGCTCGATGGTATGCGTCGCGACCGATTGCAGGTACGGAATTTCCTCGACCGGAATCGCCAGCTCGATGTCGCCGATCCGCCGCACGAACTCGCGCGCCGCGACCTTGATCTCCATCCGCGCGAGCGACGCGCCGACGCAGCGATGGACGCCGACGCCGAACGCGACGTGACGGCCGAGATTGCCGCGATTCAGATCGAAATTGCGCGGGCATTCGAACTGGCTGTCGTCGTCGTTGCCGGATGCGTACAGCACCAGCAGATGTGCGCCGGCCGGCAGTTTCTGGCCGCCGAGTTCGACTTCGCGCGTCGTCATCTTGGCGAGGCCGCGCACCGGCGGCGCGATGCGCAGCAGTTCCTCGACGAAGCGGTTCAGCAGGCGATCGTCGTCGACCGACTCGCGCAGCGTGCGCGCGATGTCCGGCTGCGTCGCCAGCGTGTAGAGCAGATTGCCGATCGCGGTCGCGGTCGTGTCGTTGCCGGCGATGATCATCGCGCGCACCAGCGACACCGCCTCGGCGAATTCGAGCTTGCCGCCGTCTTCGAGCTGCGCGTGCACGAGATCGGAAATCATGTCCTCGCGCGGCTGCGCTTCGCGCTCGCGCATGCTGGCGATGACGAAATTCTGCAGCTCGCAGATCTGCTGCGCGTTCTCGATCATCTGCTCGCGGCTCTGCATGCGGCCGATCTGCGCGGTGACCGCGCTCGACCAGCGCTGGATCTTCGCCGCGTCGAACTGGCTGACGCCGAGCTGCTCACAGATCACCGAGATCGTCAGCGGCACCGCGAAATCCTTGACGCCGTCGACGATCGCGCCGCCGGCCGCCTTGTCGGCGAGCTTTTCGATGAAGTCGACGATGACCTTGGTGATCGCCGGCTCCAGCGACGCGACGCGATGCGCGGTGAACGCCTTGTCGAGCAGACGGCGCACGCGCGTGTGCGCCGGCGGATCGTCCTTGATGACGTCGGGGAAGAAACCGCCGCCGTCGCGTTCGAGGATCTGCTTGAACTCCTCGAAATAGCCGCTCGCGTACTGGGCCGCGTAGCCGTGCTTGTCGGAGTAGGTCAGCGGATCGCGCAGCACGGTGACGATGTCGTCATAGCGCGTCACCAGATACATGTCGAGCTTCGGATCGAGGCGCACCGGGTCGTCGCGGCGCATCGCCGCGTAGAACGCGTTCGGGTGCGCCTGGATCTTCGGATCGGCCAGCGTGGTGTCCGCGGTCAGCGCGCTGCCGTGTCCACTCACCGGG
>DASSVA010000034.1:0-2103 GCA_035706385.1 Solimonas sp.
CGTGCTCGACGGTCGATGCGAGCGCCGCCTGCAGCAGGCCGCTCGCTTCGGCGGCGAGCGCGACGCGCAGCCACTGGCGCACGGCCGCCGCGTGCGCATCATCGAGCCAGGTGATCGCCGGCGTGCCGACGAGGCGCCCCATCGGATACGCAAAGATCGAATCGACCGTCTCGACCCTGTCCGGCGTCGGCCGCGCGAGACCGGTGCGTTCGCCGTCGATGACGATCAGCGTGTTCGCCTGCGCGACGAAACGGCCGGGGCGGCCGTTCTCGACGACGGCAAGCGGCCGCGGCCAGTCGCCGCCGGGCAAGTGGTGACGCAGCAGCATCGACAGCGCGGCCTCGACCGCGAACGGCGATTGCGCGAGCCGCGCAACGGCGAGCGCGGCGGCGGTCGGCCCGTATTCGGCGATCGCCGCGATGTCGAAATACTCGCCGTCGGCGAGCGCCGCTTCGAGCGCGTCGCCGCGCAGCGCGAAACCGTGGAAGTCGATCGGCTTGTCGTTGAACGGCTGCGCGAGCCGGTCGATCGCGTCGACGACGGCGGACTGATCGTCGGTCAATGTGAAATCCATCAGCGCGGCTCCCGCGGCAGCTTCAGCAGTTCGGTGGCGACGAGGTTGAGCTGGATCTCGGCGGCGCCCGACGCGATTCCGGCGACGATCGCGCGCTGATGATGCGCAAGCAGCATCGTGTCGCCACCGGCGAGCGCATCCGGCAGATGCTCGCCGACGAACTCGCCGACCGCGCGCTCGGCCATCACCGTCGCGACGCGCGCGGCGCTGGCTTCCGGGCTCGCGGTCACGCCGCGCACGCGCTGGTCGATGATGTTGTAGCTGTACAGCCGCGCCGCTTCGCACGCGGCTTTCGCGCGCGCCGCCTGTTCGACCGCGCCGACGCCGAAACGGCCGGCTTTCTTCAGCGCCGTCACCGCGCGCGTCAGCATCCGCGTCGCCATCGCGAAGCGCGGAATGCCGACGCGTTCGAGCGACAGCGACGTGCGGACGATCTCCCAGGCCTGGCCTTCGCCGCCGAGCATCGCGGTCGCCGGCACTTCGACGTCGTCGAAGAACACTTCATGGATGTCGCCCTCGCCGATCACGCTCGGAATCTGGCGGACGGTGATGCCGCTGGTGTCCATCGGCACGAGGAAGATCGAAATGCCGCTCTTGCCGGGCGAGGTGCGCGCGAGCAGGAAACAGGTATCGGCGAAACCGGCGTACGAGGTCCAGATCTTCTGGCCGTTGATCCGGTAGATGTCGCCGTGCTTCTCGGCGCGCGTGCGCAGCGACGCGAGATCGGAGCCGGCTTCCGGTTCAGAAAAGCCCTGGCACCAGATCGTGCGGCCCTGCGCCATCGGCGGAATGTAGCGCTGCTGTTGCTCGTCGCTGCCGAACAGCATCAGCGTCGGACCGATCCAGTTGACGTTCATGTACTGGCCGCCGCGCGGCTCGCCGGCCATCCACATTTCCTCGGCGAGAATGAACGCGGTCCACGCGTCGGCGTCGCGGCCGCCCCAGCGCGCCGGCCAGTGCGGCACGAGCAGGCCGGCCTGCGCGAGCTTGCCGCAGAACACCTCGGCGAACTCGCTCTGCATCTCCGACGCCGGACCGTCGGCGCGCGTTTCCCAGTCGGGCGGCAGGTTGTCGGCGAGAAAGCCGCGCACCGTCGCGCGGAAGCTCAGTTGCTCTGGAGTCCAGTCAAAATCCATCTTCAGGTCGTCTCGGGCTGCCGGCGGCTGCCGGCCGATTCAGTATCGTGATTGACGCGTCCGCACTGTACGCTGTGCACGGGCGCATCGTGAATCGCACCGCGCCGTCGAGGATCGCGAAGGATATGATATCAACAGCGTTGTTCACAATTCCGGCCATGCGGACGCCAGTAGTGTCTCAGTTTGAAATTCGTCATTGCGAGGAGGTCGCAGACCGACGAAGCAATCCAGAAACGCTGCCAGATCGGGCGACGTCTTCTGGATTGCTTCGTCGCTACGCTCCTCGCAATGACGGCGCTCATTTCAAACTGAGACACTGCCCGGACGCCCACGCGATTTGACTCGCTCGGCACGCCGTAGCGCCTCCGCACGCCAAACCATTTTCGGGCCGCA
>DASSVA010000035.1:0-2504 GCA_035706385.1 Solimonas sp.
AGGCCGGGCTCGGCAATGATGCGCGCGGCTGGATCGCCGAACTCAAGGCGCTGCGTTTCGACGACGAACTGCGCGCGCGCGGCGACCTGCGCTGGGCACACGACGCGCGCGGTCAGGACATCGACGTCAATGCCGACGAGCTGCATCTCGGCCGGCTGATGCCGTGGCTGGTGGTCTGGCGCGACACGCCGCCGGCCGCCGCGCAGCTCGTGCGGCTGTCCGGCACCGTGCGCAATCTGGTGCTGCGCCTGCATCGCGACGCGGACGGCGCGACGCGTTATTCGACGACCGCGCGGCTCGACGATGTCGCGTTCGCGCCCGACGCGCACGTCGGCGTCTCGCACATCTCCGGCGAGGCGTCGGCGAACGAGAACGGCGGCCAGCTGCGCCTCAAGCAGGTGCCGGTCGAACTGCAATTGCCCAGCGCGGTCGGCAAGCCGCTCGCGCTCGACGGCTTCGACGGGCAGATCCAGTGGCGCCGCGGCGGCGACGGCTGGCGGATCGGCAGTCCGGCGTTTTCGTGGGCGTGGGCGAGCACGCACGGCGACGGCCGTTTCGACCTGCTGCTGCCGGCCGAAAGCGGCGCCTCGCCGGTGCTCGACCTGAACGCGAACTTCGCGGTGCAGGACGTCAACCAGCTCAAGCCGTACATGCTGCTGCACTGGAGCGATCATCTGCGCGACTGGCTCGATCACAGCCTCAAAAGCGCGCATGCGTCGCGCGGCACGCTGACGATCCGCGGCCCGCTCGCCGACTTTCCGTTCACGAAGCATCCGGACGGCGTCTGGAAGCTCGACGCCGACATCGGCGGCGCCGATCTCGCATTCGCAAACGACTGGCCGCCGCTGACCGATGTCGCCGCGCATCTGAGCATCGATCGCGGCAGCCTCGCGGTCGACGCCTCGGCCGCCAACATCAACGGCAACAAGCTCGATCGCGCCGTCGCGCGGATCGACGATTTCGGCAGCGGCTTCCTGAGCGTCGACGCCGCGACCAGCGGCGAGATCGGCCGCTTCTACGATTTCCTGCGCGCCTCGCCGCTGCACGAAACGCTCGCCGGCCTGCTCGACCAGACGCGCGCCGCCGGCCACGCCGAAGTCGCCGTGAAGCTCGCACTGCCGCTGCACGATCTCGAAGCGACGACGGTCGACGGCAGCGTCGCGCTCGACAACGTGCAGATGTTCTACGACAAGCTCGACCATCCGCTCAGCGGCATCACCGGCACCGTGCATTTCACACGCACCGGTGCGAGCGGCGAAGGTGTGACGGGCCGCTTCGAAGACCTGCCGCTGACCGTGCGCATCGAACCGCGCGACGGCACGCACGGCGTCGTCATCGCCGATTTTCCGTTCACGCCGAACGCTGACGGCGTCGGCGCGAGCCAGTTCCTGCCGGCGTTCATCCGCGAGGCGATGAGCGGCGGCAGCGCCTGGCATGCCGAGCTGCCGATCGCCGCGCACGGCGGCACCGCGCTGACGCTGAGCAGCGATCTGCGCGGCACCGCGATCCGTCTGCCGGAACCGCTCGCCAAGCCGGCCGACACGCCGCTGCCGATCAGCGTGCGGATCGGCGGCGATGCCGACGCGCCGTTGCGGATCGGTGTCGGCTACGGCCAGCGGCTCGGCGCCGACATGGTGCTGGGCGGCGACGGCGGCGAACACGGCGGCGTCGAACTGCAGGGCCTGCGCGTGCGTTTCGGCGGCAGCGCGGCGCCGAAGGCGCAGAAGGACGGTTTCATCGTCGACGGTCATGCCGGCACGCTCGATCTGGCGGCGTGGATCGGTCTGATCAGCGCGTTCGACGAACACCCGGCCGCGAGCGACGCGCCTGCCGCGCCGCCTGCGCGCGACACGGCGTCGGCGACGCGTGCGATGCCGCTCGATCTGATCGATCTGGACGCCGACCATCTGCGCTGGCAGCAGCAGTTCAGCGCCGCCACGCATCTGCACTGGATGCCGGTGCCGAACGGCTGGCGCGCGAATCTGAGCGGCGGCGGCGCGCAGGGCACGGTCGAGTGGAACGGACCGGGCGCCGGCCGCATCGTCGCGCGGCTCGCGCATGTCGCGCTGACGCCGGTCGAGACGCCGGACGCGGCGAAGGACGCCGAGCAGGCCGCGGCCGCGAAAGCCGGCGACCATCCGCCGCCGGCGCCTTCCGCGCCGCCATCATCGCCGGCGCAGTGGCCGGAACTCGATCTGATCTGCGATTCGCTGACCGGCAAGAACGCCGACCTCGGCCGCGTCGAATTCAAAAGTGTGCGGATCGCCGACGGCCAGCGTCTCGACCGTCTGAAGATCGCCGGCGGCGCGCTCGCGCTCGACGCCGCCGGACAGTGGCGGCGGCGCGCCGGCAAGTCGTCGGCCGAATTGCAGGCGACGATCGACAGCGACGATTTCGAAGCGGTGCTGCGCGCGCTCGATTACGAGCAGAACTTCCGCGCCAAGGAAACGCATATCAAGGCCGATCTGAAATGGGCGCCGTCGCCCACGGGCTTGATGTGGCAG
>DASSVA010000036.1:0-5779 GCA_035706385.1 Solimonas sp.
GCCTGCTCGCGCTCGAATCGACCGAACTGCGCCGTTTGCTGCCCGACATCTTCGGCCGCCATCTGCTGCAGATCGGCAGCTGGCTCGGCGGCAACCGTCTGCTGGACGGCGCCGAAACCCTGCATCGCGCGGTGCTCGGCACGGCGATCGGCGACCAGGCCGCGGCGGTCATCGATCCCGAGCATCTGCCGTTGCCGGCGCGCAGCGTCGACGCGCTGATCCTGCCGCACACGATCGAATTCAGCGGTTCGCCGCATACCGTGCTGCGCGAGGCAGCGCGCGTGCTCAACGATCGCGGCCGCTTGTTCCTGCTCGGTTTCAGCCCGTGGGGCTGGCCGGCATGGCGGCAGCGGATCGGCCTGCGTGCGCGCAGCTTTCCGGCCGGCGCGCGCTTTTACGGCGCCAGCCGCGTCGGCGACTGGCTGCAGCTGCTCGATTTCGACATCGACGACGTGCGCCGCTTCGGCAGCGGCTTTCCGTGGCTCGCGCCGCGTTCGAGCATGCATCCGTGGACGCCCGGCAATCTGCTCGCGCCGTTCGTCGAGAACTATCTGATCGTCGCGCGCCGCCGCGTGCTGCCGATCAATCTGGTCGGCAAGACACAGCGCGCGCAGATCAAGCCGCTGGTCGGCGTCACCGCGCCCGCCGCGCAGCGGCGCGGACTCGACGGCGATCCGAAACCGGCGCCCTGAATTTGCTTGTCGCGCAGCGACACCGCCGTCCCTCGCCCGTGCAACGGGAGAGGAGGGCCGCTCGCGGTAGCGAGTGGCGGGGTGAGGGCGTTTAAAATGCGCGGCATGAACGAGGCCGCGCATTGAAGACGATCACGATCCACACCGATGGCGCCTGCAAGGGCAATCCCGGCCCCGGCGGCTGGGGCGCGGTGCTGCAATACGGCGCGACGTCGCGCACGCTCAAGGGCGGCGAACTCGCGACGACCAACAATCGCATGGAACTGAAGGCCGCGATCGAAGCGCTCAATGCGCTCAAGGAGCCTTGCGACGTGACGCTGTTCACCGATTCGGTCTACGTGATGCAGGGCCTGACGCAGTGGCTGCCGAACTGGAAGGCGCGCGGCTGGCGCACGGCCGACAGGAAGCCGGTCAAGAATCAGGATCTGTGGCAGGCGCTCGACGCGGCGGCGCAGCGGCACAGGATCGACTGGCGCTGGGTCAAAGGCCATAACGGCGATCCCGGCAACGAGCAGGCCGACCGGCTCGCCAACGAAGGCGTGCTGCTGGCGATGGCTTCGCCGGCGCTGCCGCTGGCGGGGACTTCATGAACCGGCAGATCATCCTCGATACCGAGACGACCGGCCTTGAAGTCGATCTCGGCCATCGCATCATCGAGATCGGCTGTGTCGAGCTGCGCAACCGCCGGCCGACGCACAACAACTTCCATCGCTACATCAACCCGGAACGCGAGATCGACGCTGGCGCGATCAGCGTGCACGGCATCACCAACGAGCGCGTCGCGCAGGAGCCGAACTTCACCGCGCTCGCGCAGCAGATCTGGGACTACCTCGCCGGTGCCGAGCTGATCATCCACAACGCGCCGTTCGACGTCGGCTTCCTCAATGCCGAATTCGCGCGCGCCGGCGTGATCGGCAAGCTCGAGGACGTCTGCGAGATCACCGATACGGTGACGATGGCGCGGCGCCTGCATCCCGGCCAGAAGGTCAATCTCGACGCGCTGTGCAAGCGCTATGCGGTCGACAATTCGAACCGCGATTTCCACGGCGCGCTGCTCGACGCGCGGCTGCTCGCCGACGTCTACCTGGCGATGACCGGCGGCCAGAGCACGCTCGTGCTCGACGACGAAGGTTCGGGCCAGTCCCGCCGCTCGCGTTTCGCCGAGCTGCTCGGCGCCAGCGACGCCGCGTTGCCGGTGATCGTCGCCAGCGCCGACGAACGCGCGGCGCACCAGGCGCGCCTGCAGAAAATCGCCGACAAGAGCAAGGGCAAGTGCCTGTGGGCTGGCGATCTGCCGTCTTCGTGAAAAGCTTTCGAACCACAGATTTCACAGATTCAGGGAAAGGCTCTTGTCTGTGTGATCTGTGAAATCCGAGTCGCGCCTCAGTTTGAGATTCGTCATTGCGAGGAGACCGAAGGTCGACGAAGCAATCCAGCTGCAGGGCGCAATCCGGCCGTGCCGCTGGATTGCTTCGCCGCTGCGCGGCTCGCAATGACGGATGTTTTTATTTCAAACGGAGGCACTACCGAAATCTGCGATTGCGTTTCTACGCTTTGCGCGCGAGCGCCGTGACGACCGCGAAATACGGCGGCCGCGGCTCGTGCGAGCTGATCCGGCAGTTTTCGACGGCATAGCCGCAGCCGGCCAGCAGCTTGCGCAGCTTGTCCGGCTGGATGCCGAGATTGACGTGGTCGTACGCGCGCATCGTTTCCTCGTGCGTGTGCTCGGCGAGCGCGGCGACGATCAGCCGGCCGCCCGGTTTCAGCAATCGCGCGGTTTCGTGCAGCACGGTCTTCGGTTCGCGCGTGTAGGCGAGCGCGTGCATCAGGAACACGTGATCGTAGCTCGCGTCTTCGAGCGGCAGCGCATGCATGTCGGCTTCGACGAAACCGACGTTCGCGAAATCGTGCAGGCGTTTGCGCGCGGCGGCGATCACGGTCGGGCTGACGTCGACGCAGGTGACGTCGTCGGCGCGTTCGGCGACCAGCTCGGCGAGCACGCCGTCGCCGCAGCCGATGTCGAGCACGCGGCCGAGCGACAGCAGGCCGATCAGCGCGCGCGCGGTCGCTTCCCAGGTGCGGCCCGGCGAATAGTGCAGCTCCATGCGGCCGGCGACCGATTCCGCCCAGGTCTGGCCCTGTTTGCGGCGCGCGACGACCTGTTCGGCGCGTTCGCCGTCGACGCGCGCCTGGCTGTCGTCGAGCGTGCCGCGCAGCAGATTCCAGAACGTCGACGCCTCGCCGTCGTGGCTGATCGCCGAATAGTAGGCGGCGTTGCCGCTGCGCTTGTCCTGCACGAGGCCGGCGCGTTTCAGCCGCGCGAGGTGCGTCGACACCCGGCTCTGCGCGAGATCGGTGACCTCGGTCAGTTCGGCGACCGACAGCTCGTAGCGTTCGAGCAGCAGCAGCAGGCGCTGGCGACTGATGTCGGACAGCAGGCTGCACAGCGACGTGCTTTGCTCCAGCGTCAGGCTCATGAGTCCATGCGGATAGACGGATAAGGCGCCGATTGTCGCCCGCGGGCGCTGAAACGACAAAGGCCCGCCGGATGGCGGGCCTCGATGTCACCGCAAGGTACCGATCAGGACGACGATTCCGGCGTCGTGTCGTGGTCGCCGTTGCCGTTGGCGGCGAGGATTTCCGGATGCTCGGCGATTTCCTTCTTGCCGGCCGAAGTCGCGAGGAACGCGCGCGACAGCGGCGACGGCGTGATGCTGACCGCCGCCGCGACGACCGGTTCGGTCACCGCGCTGACTTTCTTCTCGACCGCCGCGACGGTCTTCTTGGCCTGTTTCTCGACCTTTCTTTCGACTTTCCTGACCGCAGCCTGCGCCTTCTTCACGTCTTTCTTGACGGTCGACTGGGCCTTCTTCAAATCCTTCTTGACGCTGGCCTGCACCTTCTTGACCTTCGCGGTGTTCTTCCTGACCGCGGCCTTGGCTTGCTTGACGGCCTTCTTCGCGCCGTTCTGCGCCTTGCGGACCGCCTTCTTCGCGGACTTCTTCAGCGCGGCGACCCGGCTTTTGGCCGCGACCTTCCTGGCGACTTTTCTGGCGACTTTCTTGGCGGCCTTGCGCGCCGGCTTCTTGGCGAGCTTTTTCTTCGGCGCGGCTTTCTTGGCTTTCGCTGCCTTTCTGGCGACGGTCTTTTTCGCCTTCACGGCTTTTCTGACGACGGCTTTCTTCTTCTTCGCGACGACCTTCCTGGTCTTCGCGGCCTTCTTGGCAACGACCTTCTTCGCAGCTTTGGCAGCCTTGGCCGGGCCCTTCTTCGCGGACTTCTTCATAAGCGTGACAAGCTCCATACGGGTTGCGGCCAGGACGGCCAGGAATGCGCGTGCAGGTTTGCAACGATGCGCGTCGTCTGCGGGTCACGGCGAAGGCAGGACGCGATTCGCAGCGCGGCTCGCCGCGCACGCGGGCGGCGAGACACCGGGAATTCATGGACAGGGACGGGGGCGGCAGACGCCGGCAGACCGCGGCAAGAGCCGGTTGCGGACGGCTTTTTCATGTTTTCACAGTGGCGATTCGGTGACGCCATCGACTCCCCTTGACTTTTCCCCCGAAAAGCTGTGGCCGAGTGTAGGTCTGGCCCAAAACGTTGTCAAAAAAGAACCACATGCGCGTGCCTGGCGACATCTCGACCGGCGTCTTCGCGAGTCCGGCCGGGCCGTGGTTTCGCGTTTGCCGGGCCGCCGCTATGATGGCCGCCTTCAAATTTCTGCTGCGCCGCGGCAAGGCATTGCCGCCGCGCAATCCCCTTTCCATCTGTTGAGCGAGGTGTCTGTAATGTCCAATACGCCCCTGTATCAAGGGCAGTCCCTCCGGGTCGAGAAGCTGGACGGCGGCTTTGCCGAACTGTGTTTCGACCGTCAGGGCGATGCGATCAACAAGTTCGACGCGCATACCGTCAAGGAGCTCGGCGAAGCCGGCGCGGCGCTGAAGAACGACGGCGCGATCAAGGGCCTGGTCGTCACCAGCGCCAAGGACGTGTTCATCGTCGGCGCCGACATCACCGAGTTCGGCGCCAGCTTCCAGCGCCCCGAGGACGAGATCGCGGCGTGGACGTTCGAATCGAACAAGGTGTTCAGCGCGATCGAGGACCTGCCGTTCCCGACGGTCACGGCGATCAACGGCATCGCGCTCGGCGGCGGCTTCGAGATGGCGCTGTCGACCGACTACCGCGTGATCAGCGCGACCGCGGTCGTCGGCCTGCCGGAAGCCAAGCTCGGCCTGTTCCCGGGCTTCGGCGGCACGGTGCGCCTGCCGCGCCTGATCGGCGCCGACAACGCGATCGAATGGATCGCCGGCGGCGAGCAGCAGAAGCCGGCTGCGGCGCTGAAGGTGCACGCGGTCGACGCCGTCGTCGCGCCGGACAAGCTGCGTGACGCGGCGCTGAAACTGTTGCAGCAGGCCGTCGACGGCAAGTACGACTGGAAGGCGCGCCGCGCGCAGAAGACCGGCAAGCTGCAGCTCAATGCCATCGAGGCGATGATGGTGTTCAGCACGTCGAAGGCGTTCATCGCCGGCAAGGCCGGCAAGAACTACCCGGCGCCGCTCGCCGCCGTTTCGGCGATCGAGAAGGCCGCCGGCAAGACGCGCGACGACGCGCTGAAGATCGAAGGCCAGGCGTTCGCGAAAGTCGCGAAGACCACGCAGGCCGACGCGCTGATCGGCCTGTTCCTCAACGACCAGCTGATCAAGAAGAAGGGCAAGGCCTACGTCAAGGCCGGCAGGAAGGTCCAGCATGCGGCCGTGCTCGGCGCCGGCATCATGGGTGGCGGCATCTCGTACCAGTCGGCCGTCAAAGGCGTGCCGGTGATCATGAAGGACATCGCCGACAAGGCGCTCGACCTCGGCATGGAAGAGGCGAACAAGCTGCTCGCCAAGCAGGTCGGCAAGAAGCTGACGGCGGAGAAGGCCGGCCACGTGCTGTCGACGATCCGTCCGACGCTGAACTACGGCGATTTCAAGACCGTCGACATCGTCGTCGAGGCGGTCGTCGAGAATCCGAAGATCAAGAAGTCGGTGCTCGCCGAAGTCGAGAGTCAGGTCAGGGAAGGCACGATCATCGCGTCGAACACCTCG
>DASSVA010000037.1:0-5562 GCA_035706385.1 Solimonas sp.
GCGATGCCTTCTTCGCCGGACGTCGTGTCGGCGC
This sequence comes from Solimonas sp., assembly GCA_035706385.1. GTDB lineage: Bacteria > Pseudomonadota > Gammaproteobacteria > Nevskiales > Nevskiaceae > Solimonas. Next base: position 35 of record DASSVA010000037.1, read on the forward strand.
GGAAGTTCATGTCGGCGATCACCAGATCGATGCGCTCGACCATCAGCATCGCCAGCCCTTCCTCCGGCGTCGCCGCGCCGTGCGCGCGAATCTCGTGCAGCGACAGCAGCAGCCCCAGTGCCTCGCGCACCGCGGCGTTGTCGTCGACAATCAGGACGCTGCGCATGTCGGTTCGTCGTGCCATGCGTCACAGACGCACGGCGGGCGGAAAAGGTTGGAATGTGTGTCGATCATAGCGTGCGGCCGGCGATCAAAAAGACGCGCCGACGAGCGGCGCGCGAGCCTGGGAGCAAAGCGGAACACCGATTTTCAGACCGTGCGCGTCGCCGTCGCCGGCGGCACCGACGCGGCACGCAGGGCCGGCGCGAGCACCGAGAGCTGCCCGAGCAGCCACAGCGCGAGCGCGCCGACCGGCAGGTAGTACAGCGGCAGGCGCGGCAGCTCGTACTGGCGCATCAGCCAGCCACTGATCGCGTACGCCGCGCCCATGCCGACGACGATGCCGACCGTGACGATCAGGAAGTTCTCGGTCTGGAAATAACGCAGGATCTGCGCGCGCGTCGCGCCGAGCGCGCGACGGATGCCGATCTGGCGACGGCGGCGCTGCACCCAGAAGCTCGCGAGGCCGACGATGCCGAGCGCGGTGACGATCAACAAGGACACGACCACGGCGACCAGCAGACCGGCCATCACGCGGTCCTGTTTGAAGTAATCGCTGCGCGCCTCCTCCAGCGTTTTCGCATCGAGCACGATGCGGTGCGGCGACACCTCGCGCAGTTTCTTCTTCGCCGCCTCGATCACCGCGTTGCGGTTTTCCGGCGCGGTACGCAGCAGGAACTGGCCGTAGCCGAGACTCAGACGCACCGGCTGGATCATGCTGCTGTCGGCATCGCGCAGGTCGCCCTGGAAATTCGGCCGCACCAGATGCTCGACGATACCGACGACGCGGCTCGGGTTGTCGCCGCTGTAAATCACCTTGCCGAGCGGGTTCTCGTCGCCGAACAGACGCTGCGCCAGCGTGCGCGTCAGGATCACGACCTTCGGTTCGTCTGCCTTGCTCGCCAGCACGTCGCCGAAATCGACGTACTCGTCGGGCGTGAAATCGCGACCGGCGACCAGCCTGACGCCGAGCGTCTCCAGCAGGTTCTCGTCACCGTAATAGCTGCCGACGTTCGCCGACGAATTCTTCTGGTCGGGCGACAGGCGCAGGCTGGTGTTCCACGACGAATGGCCGAACGGAATCTGGTTGGTGACCGTCACCGATTTCACGCCGGCAATGCTCGCCAGCGCCGCGGCATCCTCCTTCGCACGCACCATCGCGTCCTCGTCGCCGCTGTTGCCGAGACCCGCGGTGCGGATCATCAGCAGCTCCGATTCGGCGACGCCGCTGGCGATCCGGCTGCGTTCGAGCCGATGCGTGATCAGGAACAAGGCGTTGCAGATGATCGCGCACGACAGCGCGATCTCGATCGCGATCAGCGCGGCGGCGGTCTTCTGCCGCTTCAGCGCCGCGACGATGGGCAGGATATCCATTGGTTCAGCTCCTCGATCGCTTCAATCGCTTTTCAATTGCAATGCCGGCGCGACCTGGCACGCGCGCCACGCCGGCAACAGGCCGGACAGCAGACTCGCGGCGAGCGCGAGCAGCACCGTGATCAGCAGCATCGGCAGATCCAGATGCGCGAGGCTCGCGTAATCGCCGGGCTGCTGGCGCACGCCCCACAAGCCGAGCAGCGCGAGCAGCAGGCCGAGCACGGCGCCGGCGACACCGACCGCGCCCGCTTCGACCAGGAACTGCACGAACACCTCGCGCCGCGACGCGCCGATCGCGCGACGCACGGCGACCTCGCCGGAACGGCGCAGGAATTTCGCGAGCATCAGGCCGATCGTGTTGACGAGGCAGACGGCGAGAAAGCCGAACGACAGCCAGACCTGCAGGCGCACGTCCGACGGCACGACCTTCTGGTAGTCGAGCCACTGCATCAGATTGCGCAGACGCACGTTGTTCGGGCGCGGAAAGCGGCCGAGACCGCGTTGCTCGTCCGAATAATTGTCGAGGAAGGCTTCGTACGCTTTCTGTTTTTCCGGCGTATCGAGCTGCACCCAGAACTGCATCCAGCTGCAGTCCGGCGAACGTTCCGGCTTGTCGGTCGATTCGTTGCCCCAGCAGTTCATCGAGCCGTTGCGGCCCATCTCCAGTTCCAGCGCCGTTTCCAGCGGAACGAACACTTCTTCGCTCTCGCCGTAGCGGCCGATGTTCAGATCGTAGAAATGCGGTGCCGGTCGCCAGGCGTCGAGCACGCCGACGACGCGGAATTCCGTGCTTTGCAGCCGCAGCGTCTTGCCGACGCTGTTGCCGCCGCCGAACACCTTGTCGTTGAGCTTCTTCGAGATCACGACATCGCGCGCATGCGCATCGTCGTCCGCTGCGCTCCAGCCGCTGCCGTAACGGAACGGCACATCGAACATCGCGAAGAAATCGGTGGTCGTGTAGCGCGCCTCGGCCATGTACGGATCGATCGCCGCATTGTCCGGCTGCACGACGACCGCGCCGCCGGACATCAGCGCCTGACGATCGGCGCGCCGCGCGTTCAGCAGATTGACGCCGTCCGGATACGTGACCTGATCCTCCGGCTCCTCGCCGGGATGGAAATCGTCCATGCTTTTCGGATCGATCTGCGGCACGAACAGATGCGCGCTGCGGTCCGGCAGCGGATCGCCGGACAGCACGCGCAGCACCGTCAGCGTCGTGATGCTGGCGCCGATGCCGAGGCCGATCGCGATCACCATCAACACCGTCAGCGCCGGATTCTTTCTGAGGCTGCGCGCCGCCAGCCAGCCGTAATAGCGGAACATGCCGGCCTCCTACGCGTGCACGCGGGTGACGTTCATGTGCAGCCGCGGCGCTTCGCCGAGATCGACGACCTGACCGTCGATCACATGCACGTTGCGCTGCGCGCGCGCCGCCAGTTCCGGATCGTGCGTGACCATGACGATGGTCGCGCCGTCGCGGTGGATTTCCTCGAGCAGCTGCATCACCGCGCGCGCCATCTGCGTATCGAGATTGCCGGTCGGTTCGTCGGCGAGCAGCAGCTTCGGACTGCCGGCCAGCGCGCGCGCGATCGCGACGCGCTGCTGCTGGCCGCCGGACAGTTCAGCCGGATAGTGACGCATGCGCGCCGACAGGCCGACGCGTTCGAGTGCCTCGCCGATACGCCGCTTGCGCTCGCTGCCGGACATCCGGCGATAGCGCAGCGGCACGTCGACGTTGTCGTGGATGTTCAGATCGGGAATCAGGTTGAACGCCTGGAAGATGAAGCCGATCTTGCCGTTGCGGATCCGCGAGCGCGCATCGTCGCCGAGCCGGCTGACATCTTCGCCGTCCAGTTCGTAGCTGCCGCCGGTCGGCGTTTCGAGCAGGCCGGCGATGTTGAGGAACGTGGTCTTGCCGGAACCGGACGGACCGGTCACGGCGACGAACTCGCCTTCGCGGACCTCGATCGAGAAATCGCGCAGCGCATAGGTCTCGACGACTTCGGTGCGGAACGACTTCGACAGGTGGCTCATCTTCAGCATGTGACCGACTCCTGATTTGAAACGGTGATGTAGGAGCGCCCCAGGGGCGCGACTTCCCTATTGCACATGTCCGTCAGGTCGCGCCCATGGGGCGCTCCTACAGACGCACTTCGCATCGTGCTCATCGGCTCAGCGCGACGCGATCCGCGTCATTGAACGCATCGCTGCCGGAAATGACGATCTGCTCGCCCGGCTGCAAGCCTTCGAGAATCTCGACCTTGTCGACGCTCGCGGCACCGGTGCGGATCGCGCGCTTCTCGGCGATGTCGCCATTGACGACATACGCCGTCGTGCCGCGGCCGAGATCGACGAATGGCCCGCGCGCGACCATCACCACGTTCTTGCGTTCGTCGAGCACGACACGCACCGACAGGCGCTGGCTCTGGCGCAGGCCCTGCGGCGCGTCGCCGACGAAACGCACGCGCGTCGTGACCTCGCCGTTGACGACTTCCGGCGCGACCGCGCTGACCTCGCCGTTCCACTGGCTGCCGTTGCCGCGGATCGTCGCCGGCATGCCGACCGCGAGATCGCGCGCGAAGCTTTCGGCGACCTTGACCTCGACTTCGAGCGCCGACAGATCGACGACCGTCAGCAGCGCCGCGTCCCTGGCGACCGTCGAGCGGTCGGTGACCATCAGCTGGCCGACCTGGCCCGACACCGGCGAACGCAGCGTCAGCAGATCGACCTGGCGCTGCAGATCGTCGACCAGCAGCTGCTGGCGATCGCGCGCGAGCCGCTTGGCCTGCACGTCGAAGCGCCGGCCTTCCTTCTGCAGATCGTGATCGGTGTCGGCGCGCTTCAGCGCGATCTCGGCCTTCTGCAACGCCGCCTGCGTGCGCAGCACCTCGATCTCCGGCGTGACGCCGAGTTCGAACGCCTTCCGCGTGCGCTCCTGTTCGGTGAACGCGGTCTGGCGGTCGATGCGCGCCTGCTCCAGCGTCTGGTCGGCGACCAGGCTCTGCTGCTTCGCATCGAGCTGCGCGCGCGCGTAATCGACCTGCAGCGCTTCGAGATTGGCGCGTTCCTGCGCGAGCTTGTTCGTGAGTTCCGGACTGTCGACGCTGCCGATCACTTGATCCTTTTCGACCTTGCCGCCGGCCTGCACGGTGAAGTGCACCGAACCCGACGCCGGCGCATACAGCGTCGGACTGACCGCGGCGACGACGCGGCCTTCGGCGGAAATGTCGCGCGTGAAGTCGCCGCGCTCGACGGTCGCGATGCTGATCCGCTGGCGGCTGACGGACGCGCCGGCCGACAGCGAGCGCAGCGTCACCGGCACGATCAGCGCGAGCAGCAACAGCACGCCGCCGCCGATCAGCAGCGCCTTGCGCTGACGCCGCCACCACGGCGCGCGCGCGATCACGCGGTCCTGTGCGCTGGTATCGCGAATCATCATCGTCATGCCCGTCAGTAGTGCCTCAGCTTGAAATTGGAAAATTCGTCATTGCGAGCCGCGTAGCGGAGAAGCAATCCAGTCACGCGGCCAGATCGAGTGGCGCATCTGGATTGCTTCTTCGGCCTTCGGCCTTCTCGCAATGACGAAATTCAACGTGACGCCGCATCGGCCGTTCCCCACCGCGATCCGCGCTCCTGTCGTCATTCGCGCAAACGCCGTACCCGTTGCGCACGATGCGATAAGTGTCTTTCGCCAAAAGCTTTTGCGTTTTTCCGTCGATGCCGGCGCGGCGTCCGCGGACAGGCGCGGCGGACAACGCGGACAGTTGTGTCCGCGCGTTCATGGCGCCGGCCCGCCGCTCGATCCGCCCGTCAATCTGTCGGGCATCGCGACGCGGCTGCCGTCGTCGGCGAGCACCGCGTCGATCGCCGCCAGATCGGCCTCGCTCAAGCGCCCGGCCTGCGCCTTGAGCTTCAGCGTGTCGTTCAGATAGTCGTAGCGCGACTGGTAATACGCGCGCAGCGCCGCGTAGTAATTGGTCTGCGCGTTGAGCAGA
>DASSVA010000038.1:0-6023 GCA_035706385.1 Solimonas sp.
CAGGTTGACGACGTTCTTCGCGGCATTGTCGTAACCGACGCCGAAGGTCTTGAAATACAGTTCGCGACCGGTTTTCACATCGAACAGACGGGCGCGCGCGCCGAGCCACGGCACGTAATCGGCGGTGCCCGGCGGCGACACGTAACCGGCGACGGTGTACCAGACCAGCATGACCGCGTCGGTGCCGACGGGCAGTCCGGAGAAATCGTACGATTGGCCGTCACCCGCCAGCCGCGGAACCTGATCGGCGAGATAGTCGATCCGGTAGCCGTCGCCGCGCAATGCGCGCGCGAGCGCATCGACCATCGTCTGCGCGAAGCTGAACTGGCGCGCGGCGAGCATCTGCGCGTACTGACCGGCGTGCCGGCCGTCGATGTCGGCCTGCGCGAAACCGGCGCTCAGTTCCGCGGCGCTGGACGCGCCGTCGAGATCGGGCACGGTGATGCCCTGCGGCTCGGGCACCTTGAGCAACGCGATCGAGCGGATGCCGGCGGCGGCGGATGGATCGAGTTCGGTTTTCGGCACCGTCGCACAGGCGGCGAGGCCGAGCAGCAGCAGGCCGGCGGCAGCCAGACGGCCGGTCGACGTTCTTGCAGAACGCATGTTTCCTCCACGATGAATGCGGTCGCGCGCTGCGCGATCCGCCGACGATAACAAGGACACGCCGATCACGCCGCGGCGCTCAATCCGGCAGCGCCGACTTCAGGACCCAGCCGCTCCGGTCGCCCGCCGTGACATAGCACCAGTCGCCGCCCGGATTGTGGATCGTGCGCGGATCGGCCTTGACGCGCGTGCCGGCCGGCAGCGCCGCCGTCACCGGGCTGCCGGATCGGGGCTGGTCATGGAGTTCGGCGCGCGCGACCAGCGCGACGGTACCGGCCGACGTCCCGGGCTCGGCAGCCGGCGCCTGCGGCGGCGCGGGTGGCGGGGGCACGACCGGAACAGGCGGCGCCGCGACGTGTGCCGCGATCGGCGCTTCGGCCGGCATCGGTGCCGGCGCCGGAATCGCCGCGGCGCTTGCCGCGGCGGGCTCGACCGGCATCGCCGGGACGGACGGTGCGGCGGGCTCGACCGGCTCGGCCGTTTCGGGAGGCGCGACGGACGCCGCCGCGACCGGCATCGGCTCGGCCGGCGTCGGCGCCGGCATGGCCGGCGGTACGAGCCGCGCCGCGGCGAGGCTCGATTCGAGCACGCCTTTGCGACCTTCGTCGGCGTCGACCCGATGCAGCTCGGTCCGGGCGGCGAGGAAGCCCATCTTCACTTCCTGCCAGACGTAATAGAGCTGGCCGGCTTCCATGTCGATGTCGAGCGAATCGCTGTTCCCGGACGTCGACGTCACCGTATGCCGGCCGGGTTCGACATCGAGGAAATAATAAGTGTGCGCGGCCGACGGCCCGATCGGCTTGCCGTCGAGCGCGAGATCGATCTTCAGCGCGGCGTCGATGGTTTCGGTGCGATAGATGTACAGCCCGGCAACATCCGGTCTGGCGACGAAGCGCTTGGCATCGGCATCCTGCGAGCCGCCGCCGATCGGCGCGGACGCGCAGCCCGCCAGCGTCAACGCGAACACGCAAAACAGCGCATGGACGCCGAGGCGCCCGGTCTTGAGATCATCCATGCCAACCCCCGGTTCTGTATGCGTGGCGAACCGGCCGGCATCCGTCATCGAAACCCGCGCCGGCCCGTCGCGTTTTTACGATAACAGTGCCGGGACGCGTCCGTCACCCCGCGCGCGCCGACGGCACGCGCGCGACACGCTGTCCGCTCAGGCGATCGGGCCGACGATCCAGGTGAACAGGTCGAGCAGCAGCAGCACGATCATGCTGACCGCCGACGCTTCGATCGCCGCGCGCGAGACGGTCCACGGCTGCGCGGCGTCCTCGTCGAGCCGGTAGACGTTCGGAAAGCTGACGATGAAGTACAGCGCGTAGCACAGCGAGCCGATCGCCAGCATGCGCGGGATGTCGACGTACCAGACGTTGGCGCGCGACATCTGCGACGACGCGACGTAGAAATACGTCTCGGCCCACGCGAAGAAGTACGAAGCGGCGGCGACGGTGACGATCCACAACAGGCCGCGCACGAGCGGCGCGGCATTCAGCGTCATCGTCCGCACGCGGCGCAGCACGACGACCGCGATCGTGTGATAGACGACGAAGAACGCGACCGCGTTGAAGTACATGCCCGGCGGCACCTTGCGGTACGTCTGCAGCGCGCTCGCTTCGTCGGGGCCGAGCAGCGCCGAATCGAAATACCAGCTGACGTGCGGGAAGTGATAGCGGATGCCGAGCACGTCGAAGAAATATTCGGTGTGGAAGTACGTCGCGAAGAACACGTACACGAACATGTAGACGTTGTACTTGAACCAGTAGCTGCGCAGCGCCGGCACGCCGCTGTTGCGGCGCAGCCACCACGGCAGCAGCACGCAATACGGAATCCACATCAGCACGTTCTGCGCGACGTTCCAGAAGTTGCCGGTGTCGAGCAGGCCGTTGGCCAGCACGATGTAGTTGTAGACGCCGAACACCGGCACGAACGCGAGAAAGAATTTCTCGCCCCACGCCTTGTCCGGATTCTTCGAGAACCAGTAGCCCGGCAGTGCCATCGCGCCTCCCCGTGCCGGTCGGGATGCCGGCTGCCTTCATGCTCGCCGGCGGTGCGCGGCGTCGCGGCCTCCATTTGAGGGAGACATCGTCTCAGCGCTGCGGCGTCGCCTTCAGTTCGGACGCGATCTGGAACAGCTGCGAGCCGCGCGGATAACCGACGTACTGCGTCAGGAACGTCGACAGCGCGTCGAGCTGATCGGCCTGCAGCTCACCGCGCTTGAGCGCCGCGCGCAACTGGATCTTCAGCGTCGTCGCGTCGCCGAGCGCGGTGATCGCGCCGATCAGCAGCAGGCGGCGATCGCGGATCGACAGCGTTTCGTCGGCCCACAGCGTGCCGAACAGCGTTTCGAGCATGTGATCGAGGAACAGGTTGCCCGGCCCGGCCGGCAGCGGCACGTCGCCGGCGTAGACCTCGTTGAACCACTCGACGCCTTTCTGCCGGTCGTATTTCTTCACGCTGTCCTCCACCGATCGCCGTTTGCGAAGGCGCGATCGTAGGCGCGCGAAAAGCCTTTCGTCAAAAATGTTTTCTGCCGCATGACTACCCAGTTTGAGGGAGGCTCCGGCCGGCGCCGGACTCCTAAGGTTGGCACAGCGTTCCACTATAAAAACGGGGGAGAAGCCGATGGCATCTCAGGCGAGGGACGGCCGCCGGACGCGGCGGATCGCGATCGCGGCGGCGCTGCCGGCCGTCGTCGGCATCGGCACGGCGCACGCGGCATCGTTCGACCTGTTCGGGTTCGATGCGGAAACCCAGTTCTCGGCGACCTATTCGGCGGCATGGCGGTTGAACAGCCCCGATCCGCGCCTCGTCGACACGCCGGGCGCGGCGACGATTCCGGTCCCCGACTATTTCAAGGTCGCGGAATCGGCGAACTACGACGACGGCGACCGCAACTTCAGGAAAGGCGCGCTGATCAATAACCGCGCGACGCTGCTCGGCGAACTGCTGCTGCACCGCAACGACTACGGCCTCGAACTGCGCGGCGACGCGTTCTACGACGATGTCTACCATCATCGCAACGACAACGATTCACCCGGCACGATCAGCAAGACCGACGGCGCGTACAACGAATTCAGCGGCGCGGCGCAGTATTATGACGGCGCGCGCGCACGCCTGCTCGACGCCTACGTGTTCGGCACCTGGTATTTCGGCGACCAGACGGTGCTGAACCTGCGCATCGGCCAGCAGATTGCGGCCTGGGGCGAAAGCCTGTTCTTCGACGGCATCGCGCTCGCGCAAGGACCGGCCGATGCGACCAAAGCCAACGTGCCGGGTGCCGACGTCAAAGGCATATTGCTGCCGGTCAACCAGATCTCGATGCAGCTGTCGCTGAACGACCAGTGGACGCTGCTCGGCCAGTACAAGCTCGACTTCAAGCCGACCGAGCTCAATCCGGTCGGCGAATATTTTTCGGTGACGGATGTCGTCGGGCCCGGTGCCGAATTCATCTACGGTTTGAAGAATCCGCTGTACCTGCCGAGCTTCAGCGATTTCAACGTGCTGTCGAACGACGCGCCGGAACTGGTCGACCTCGCGCTCGACGCGCTCGCGCCCAATCTTCCGGTCGGCGGCGTGACGCAGGCGCTTGGCACCATCCTCAACGGCCTCGATCCGTATCTGCCGGACCTGCCGCTGCCGGTCGGCCAGGTTCCGCAGCCCGGCACGCCGCATTACATCAACGTGCAGCGCGGGCCGGACAAGCGGCCGAGCTGGGGCGGCCAGTACGGCATCGGCCTGAAATACCAGGCCACCGCCGTCACCAACATCGGCCTGTACTGGCTGCGCTACCACAGCACCACCCCGGCGCCGATCCAGAACTACGGCTATGCGCCGCTGATCGGCGGCACCGATGGCGTGCCGACCGTCGTCACCACGCAGTTGCTCAACCTGCAGGTGCCGGTCACCTACAACGTGCATTACTTCGACGGCATCCATCTTGCCGGGCTGAGCTTTTCGACGACGCTGTTCGGCGTCAACGTCGCCGGCGAAGCGCTCTATCGCGACGGCGCCGACGTGCTCGTCGATGTCGACGGCGGTCTGCTCGGGCCGGTGCCGACGCCGGTGCGCTCGAAGATTTACCAAGGCCTGCTGTCCGGCATCTACTCGTTCGGCCCGGGTCTGTTCTGGGACTCGCTGTCGGTGGTCGGCGAAGGCGGCTTCATCCACGTCGCCGACAACGACGCCGGCTGCGGTCCGACCAGCTGCACGAAGCAGCTCACCTATACGCGCGACGCGTCGGCGATCTCGATGCTCGCGATCATCGACCGCAAGAACATCGTGTCCGGCTGGGACCTGTCGATGCCGGTCAGTTATTCGCAGATGATCGACGGCCAGAGTTCGCTGCTGTCCGGCTTCGGCGCGCTGATGGGCCCGCACGACAAACGCTTCGGCATCGGCGCGTACTTCACTTACCTGCAACAGCTCACGCTCGGCGTGCAATACAGCGGCTTCTTCGGCAAACCCGACCTGCGCGCGAATCCGTATGCGGATCGCGACAATATCGGTGTGACGGTGAAGTACAACTTCTGAGGCGTGTGCAGCAGCGCTTACCGGGACTGAATCTGGCTATCGCCATGATCGGTCGTCGGTATGCGGCTTCGCCGTAGGGTGGGCAAAGCGTAGCGTGCCCACGCGGCGCATCGCACAATAACGGCATGTCCCGTTACCGCCGCAGCGTCACCGCGGGCGCCACCTACTTTTTCACCGTGGCGCTGGCCAACCGTTCGAGCAGTCTTTTGACCGAACACATCGAGCAGCTTCGCCACGCCTACGGAGCAGTGCACCGGAAGAAACCGTTCCGCACCGTTGCCATCTGCGTGCTGCCGGAGCACTTGCACGCGATCTGGGAGTTGCCGCCGGATGACGCCGATTTTTCCGGCCGATGGCGCCAAATCAAAGCAGGCTTCTCCAGACACTTTGCCGCTTCAGCAGCGCGCAGTGCCAGCAAGATTGGCAAGCGCGAAAAGGGAATTTGGCAGCGTCGCTTCTGGGAACATCAAATCCGCGATGAACAGGACATGCAGCGGCATGTGGATTACGTCCACTACAATCCCGTCAGGCACGGCATCGTAAGTCGAACCGCCGACTGGCCGTATTCGAGTTTTCATCGGTTCGTGCGCAGCGGTGACCTGCCGCTCGACTGGGCGGGTCATTCCGAAGCCGAGAGATCATTACTTGACGGCGAACCGGACTGACCGCGTGGGCACGCTACGCTTTGCCCACCCTACGCTTGCTGGATTTTGGCATGGATATCGAGCAATCGATCCATATGCCGCGATTCGGGGCACAGACCATTGCCAGCATGTCGAACCCGATGGCGCCGCCTTCGTTCTACATCGAGCATGACTGTGGAACGCCAGAGATGCAGGGCGAACTGCAGGTGCGCGGAATGGAGCTGCAGAAGACGAGCGCGT
>DASSVA010000039.1:0-3615 GCA_035706385.1 Solimonas sp.
CGCCTGAACGTCGACGTCGCCGCGTTCTACAACGACTACTCGCACTACATCGGCCAGAATGCGCTGGCGGTCGGCGCCAGCGGCCCCGTCGCCATCAATCTCAACACCGGCAAGGTGCGCAGTCCCGGCGTCGAGGCGCAGATCCAGGGGCATCTGACGAAGAACTGGACCGTGAACGCCGGCCTCACGTACCTGCATACCCGCGTCATCGACGGCTCGGAATACGAGCAGACGACCGGCAAGGAGCTGCCGTCCGACAAAATCCTGTTCCTCGCCGACTGGACCGGCTTCGTCGATACCGCCTACAGCTTCGACGTGTTCGACGACAAGCTGATCTTCGACGTCAGCGCGACCTACAAGGGCGCGCGCAACGGCTCGACCTCGGATCCGGATTCGGTGCCGCGCCTCACGTCGTACACGCTGCTCAACGGCAACATCACCTGGCGCGCGGCGAACTGGGAGATCGCGCTGTGGGGCACGAACCTGACCGACGAGAAATACTTCTCGACGTACATCGACCGTTCGATCCTCGAACAGGCCGGCCTGATCGGCCCGCTGTCGAGCAATGTCGGCATCATCGGCGACGGCCGCCGCGTCGGCGTGCGCGTCGGTGCGTATTTCTGAAGGAGGAGATCCGATGACGATGATCGTCGACGCGCTGCGCGCACGGCTCGATGCCGATACGGTACTCGACGCCGCGCAGACGGCAACCCGCGCGAGCAGCTACTGGGATGCATCGCCGATGCGCGCGGCCGCGCTCGTGCGGCCGCGCAGCACGGAGCAGGTGGCCGACGTGCTGCGTCTCTGCCACGAACGCGGCCAGGCCGTCGTCACGCACGGCGGCCTGACCGGCTGCGTGCAGGGCGCGACCGGCGATGCGCAGACCGTCGTGCTGTCGCTCGAACGCATGAACCGCATCGAGGAGATCGATATCGTCGGCCGCACGGCGACCGTGCAGGCCGGCGTCGCCCTGCAGCGGTTGCAGGAAGCGGCGGCCGAACACGGATTGCTGTATCCGGTCGATCTCGGCGCGCGCGGCTCCTGCACGATCGGCGGCAACGTCGCGACCAATGCCGGCGGCATCAACGTGATCCGCCACGGCATGACGCGCCAGCGCGTGCTCGGGCTGGAAGCGGTGCTCGCCGACGGCACGGTGATCTCGTCGATGAACCGCATGCTGAAGAACAATGCCGGTTACGACCTGAAGCAGCTGTTCATCGGCAGCGAAGGCACGCTCGGCGTCATCACGCGCATCGTCGTGCGCCTCGAGGAAGCACCGATCAGCCGCAACAGCGCGATGCTGGCGCTCGCCAGCTTCGACGCGGTGACCGGCATGCTCAAGGAACTGCAACGCAAGCTCGGCAACCAGCTGATCGCGTTCGAAGTGATGTGGGGCGATCACTACCGCGCCGTCACCGTGCCCGGCGCCAACCGCGCGCCGCTCGGCCGCGAGCACGCGTACTACGTGATGCTGGAAACCGAAGGCGCGCAGCCGGAAGCCGACGAAGCGGCGTTCATGGCGCTGATGCAGGAGGCGCTGGAGAACGGCCGGGTGATCGACGCGGTGATTCCGCAGTCCGACAGCGAACGCATCGCGCTGTGGAAAGTGCGCGAGGATTTCTCGGCGCTGTATCGCACGCCGCCGATCTTCCTCTACGACGTCAGCCTGCCGATCCGCGACATGCCCGCTTACGTCGCCGACGTGCAGCAGCGCCTCGCACGCCGCTGGCCGGACGGTTTCTGCCAGGTGATGGGCCACATCGGCGACGGCAACCTGCATCTGTTCGTGCATCCGGGCGTCGACGACGCGAGCCTGCACCACCAGTCCGACGAAGAGGTCTACGGCGCACTGGCTCCGTTCGGCGGCTCGATCTCGGCCGAACACGGCATCGGCGCGGAGAAGCGCGACTGGCTGCCGGTGTCGCGCAGCGACGCGGAGATTGCGCTGATGCGCAGCCTCAAACAATGTCTCGACCCGAACAACATCCTCAACCCCGGCAAGGTCCTGTGAGCGCGAGGCCCGGCGCCGATGCGGCGGTGTCCGCCGCGTCATCGCGCCAGGCCTGGCCGGCGCTGCTCGTGCTCGGCAGCGCGATCGTCTGCGGCACGGCGACGCAGGGCGTGTTCGGACCGCTGCAGGAAGCGGCGAAGGCCGATCTCCATCTCAGCGATTTCCAGATCAGCCTCGTGCAGGGTCTCGCCGCTTCGCTGCCGGTCGCGATCCTGTCGATTCCGCTCGGCCGCATGACCGATCGCGGCAATCGCGTGCGCATCCTGCTGGCGATGGCGCTGGCGTGGACACTCGGCACGCTGCTGACGGCTTTCGCGCACAACTTCACCGTTCTGTTCTTCGCGCGCACGCTCGCCGCCGTCGGCATGATGTGCGCGCTGCCGGTCGCGATCTCGATCGCTGCCGATCTCAGCGCCGCCGAGCGCCGTGGCCGTTCGCTGCTGATCCTGTCGATCGCGCGCATGTTCGGTGTCGCCCTCGCCTTCGCGCTCGGCGGCGCGCTGCTCGCCGCCGTCGATACGCATCCGCTCACGCTGCTGCCGGGCTTCGCGGCATGGCGCAGCGTGCACCTGCTGTTCGCACTCGCGAGCGCCGCGCTGATGCTGCCGCTGCTGTGTCTGCGCGAGCCGGAGCGCCGGGAACTCGGCGGCATCGTCAATCCGTCATTCGGCGTCGCGATACGCGCGATCTGGCAGCGCCGTGGCCTGCTCGCACCGCTGTTCCTCGGTCAGGTCACCGTCGTGATGGCGGATGCGTCGGCCGGCATCTGGGCCTCGCCAGTCTTGATTCGCGACTACGGCTTGCAGCCTGCCGACTTCGGCGGCTGGATGGGCCTGATCATGCTGGGTTCCGGTCTCGTCGGCTCGATCGCCGGCGGCGTGCTCGCCGATCTCGGCCACAAGGGCCGCATACCCGGCGGCATGCTCGGCGGTGCCGTACTCGCCTCGCTGTTGGCGGTGCCGGCGGCATTCTTTCCGGTGATGCCGAGCGTCGGCGGCTTCGCAGTGATGCTGACGCTGTTCGTGTTCGGTGGCGCGATCGCCGGACTGATGACCGCGACCGCGATCGCCGTGCTGGTGCCCAACGAATTGCGCGGCATCTGCCTCGGCGCATTCATCGTCGTCGGCGCGGTGTTCGGCTTCGGTGTCGCACCGACCGCCGTCACGCTGGTGAGTGGCGTCCTCGGCGGCGAAGCACACGTCCGCGAAGGACTGACGGCGGTCACGCTCGTCAGCAGCATCATCGCCGCCGTCGGCTTCATCGCCGCCGCGATGGCGACAGGGCGCAAGCTGCCTGCCGCCTAGACTCCGCTGCGCGGGCAGGCGGGCTTCGATCGCATGAACCGGCCTTGCACGCAGCCAACGAAAAGGCCCGCTTTCGCGGGCCGTTTCATCGCTCGGATGAATGGTTGGGGGACGTGGATTCGAACCACGATAGGCAGAGTCAGAGTCTGCAGTCCTACCATTAGACGATCCCCCATCCGACCAGCGGAAATCGCGGGGCGGCGAGTATAAGCACTCGCCGCCCGATGGCCAAGCGTTTTAGCGCTTGGAGTACTGCGTGCCGCGACGGGCCTTGTGCAGACCGACCTTCTTGCGCTCGAC
>DASSVA010000040.1:0-2122 GCA_035706385.1 Solimonas sp.
TCCGGCGGAACGCCGTAATGCGCCATCGCGCCGCACTCGGGCTCCTCGCCGCCGGCTGGAGTCTGACGGCAGCCGCGGCCGATCCGGCCGACTGGCTCGCGCAGATGAGCGAGGCGGCGCGCACCGCGAACTATCAGGGCGTGATCGTCTACCAGACGCATGCCCGGCTGGAGACGATGCGCGTCGTGCATCGCAACCGCAAAGGCAAGGAAGTCGAGCGCGTGCAGACGCTGACCGGCGCGCCGCGTGAAATCATCCGCACCGGCAACGAAGTGGTCTGCCTGTTGCCGAAGGATCGCAAGGTCACGCTCGAACTGCCGACGCCGAAAGCGCTGTTTCCGGGCCTGACGCCGGAGCGCGTCGCGCGGATTTCCCGCTATTACGAATTCCGCGACATCGGCGAGGCGCGCATCGCCGGCCGCAAATGCCGCGGCATCACGATCGCGCCGCGCGACCAGTATCGCTACGGCTACGAGATCTGGGCCGATGCCGATACCGCGGTGCCGGTCAAGGTCGATCTGATCGGGCGCGGCAATGCCGTGATGGAACAACTGATGTTCACCGAGATCGAATTCCCGAAATCGATCCCGGACAGCGCGCTGCAGCCGGAGCTCGATCCGGAAAAATTCCAGCGCGTGACGCGCGTCGTGCCGGAACCGCAGCCGTTCAACGTCGACGCCGAGGCCGACGCGCAGTTCGCCAATCTGCCGCCGGGTTATCACGTGGCGATGCGCGACGTGCGGCCGACGCTCGACGGGCGCGGCGTCGTCGAGCACATGCTGCTGTCCGACGGCCTGTCGGCGATCTCCGTGTTCACCGCGCATCGCCGGCCGAGCGTGCAGGCGTTCCAGGGCTTCTCGCAGATCGGCGCGCTGAGCGCGTACGGCCGCGTCGTCGGGTCGGTGCATATCACGGTGGTCGGCGAGGCGCCGTCCGATACCGTGCGGCTGATCGGCGAAAACGTGCAGCCGGCGCCGACCGGGCTCGTTCCGGGCACTGAAGCGTCGGATCCGGCACCGGCGCCATGACGGCGCGGCCGTCGCTCGCCGTGCGGCCGTTTGAATTTCTGCGCGAAATCCATTGAAATCCGCCGTGTTGCGCGCGGATCAGCCGTGGCGCCGGAGTTTTCGATGAAACTTGCCGCCGTTCTGCGGCTGTCCCTCTTGTGTGCCTTGCTGAGCGTCGCCGGTTGCCAGCGCGATCACGGCGCGTCCGGCGGCGGCGTGCTGCCGGATTTCGCCGATCTCGTCGAGCAGGTCTCGCCGTCGGTCGTCAACATCAGCACGGTGCCGGCCGACGCGCCGGTCGACCCGCAGCAGGCCGCCGCCGATGGCGGCGGTGCCGATGGCGGCGACAGCGACGCCGATACGCTGAAGAACGCGCCGGAATGGTTCAAGCGCTTCCTGCAGCAGCATCCCGACGAGTCGGGCGGCGACGAGGACGACGGCACCGACAGCGACGGTCCGGCGACGCTGCCGCCGGGACCGCAGTCGCTCGGCTCGGGCTTCGTGCTGTGGAGCGACGGTTACGTGCTGACCAACTTCCACGTCGTGCGCGACGCCAAGGAAGTGATCGTCCGTCTGCTCGACCGCCGCCAGTTCACCGCGCAGGTCGTCGGCAGCGACGAGGCGACCGACGTCGCGCTGCTGAAGATCGACGCCAAGGATCTGCCGGCGGTGAAGATCGGCGACGCGACGCGGCTGCGGCCGGGACAGTGGGCGCTGGCGATCGGTTCGCCGTTCGGGTTCGACTACTCGGTGACGGCCGGCATCATCTCGGCGAAAGGCCGCGCGCTGATCACCGAGCAGTACGTGCCGTTCATCCAGACCGACGTCGCGATCAATCCCGGCAATTCCGGGGGGCCGCTGTTCAACATGGCGGGCGAGGTGATCGGCATGAATTCGCAGATCTACTCGCAGTCCGGCGGCTATCAGGGCCTGTCGTTCTCGATTCCGATCGACGTCGCCGCCAAGGTCGCGCGCCAGCTCAAGGACACCGGCAAGGTCACGCGCGGCTGGCTCGGCGTCGTCGTGCAGGAGGTGGATCGCGGGCTCGCGCAGTCGTTCGGCATGGCGCGCCCCGAAGGCGCGCTGATCGCGCGCGTGGTGCCGGGCGGGCCGGC
>DASSVA010000041.1:0-4490 GCA_035706385.1 Solimonas sp.
CCTGAACTATCAGCAGCTCGACGCGCAGCTCGACGTGCTGAGCAAGACCTGGACGTGGTTCCCGGAAATCACGCTGACGGTCAACAACCTGCTGGACGAGCGTGCCGTGGCGACGAACATCGGCCAGGGTCTGGTCGGCCCGACGGTGCGCGATGTCGTCTACACCCAGCCGCGCACGTTCATCCTGCGGTTCAGCGGTTCGTTCTAGGTCTCGCGCAAAACGGCCGGCGCGCCGCGCCTTCAGGCGCCGCGCGCCGTCGGCGTCAGCCAGTGGTGGTACGCGACGTTGCCGCCGCGCACGATGTCCAGATAACGCGACTGCAGGCGTTCGGTGACCGGACCGCGGCCGCCGTCGCCGATCGGCCGGTTGTCGAGCTCGCGGATCGGCGTGACTTCGGCGGCGGTGCCGGTGAAGAACGCCTCGTCGGCGACATACACCTCGTCGCGCGTGATGCGGCGTTCGCGCACCTCGTAGCCGGCCTCGCGCGCGAGCTCGATGATCGTGCGCCGCGTGATGCCGTCGAGACATGAGGTCACGCTCGGCGTATGCAGCACGCCGTCGCGGACGATGAAGACGTTTTCGGCGCTGCCTTCGGCGACGAAGCCCTCGGTGTCGAGCATCAGCGCTTCGTCGTAACCGTCCTTCAGCACTTCGTTGAGTGCCATGCTCGATACGATGTACTGGCCGTTGGCCTTGGCGCGGCACTGCGCCGAGTTGACGTGGTGGCGCGAGAACGACGCGGTCTTGACGCGTATGCCTTTCTGCATGCCGTCGGCGCCGAGATAACTGCCCCACGGCCACGCCGCGATCATCACGTGCGCGACGAGGCCGTCGGCGCGCAGGCCCATGCCCTCGGCGCCGTAGAACACCATCGGCCGCAGGTACGCTTCGGCGAGCGCGTTGTCGTCGATGACGGCGCACTGCGCGGCGTTCAGCTGATCCTCGTCCCACTGCACTTTCATGCCGAGAATCTTCGCGGAGTCGAGCAGGCGGCGCGTGTGTTCGCGCAGACGGAAGATCGCGGTGCCGGCCGGCGTCTTGTAGGCGCGCACGCCTTCGAAGCAGCCGACGCCGTAGTGCAGTGAATAGGTCAGCACATGCGTCGTCGCTTCACGCCACGGCAGCATTTTGCCGTCGAGCCAGATCCAGCCGTCGCGGTCGGCGAATGTCGCCATGATGTTCTCCTTCGGTAGTAGATGTGTCAGGCGGCGCGTCGTTGCGCGTCGCCGCCGGCGTTGAAGCGCGCGAGCAGTTCGCGCCAGCGCGCGCGTGCCTTGACGATGCTCGCGTCCTTGACGTGGCCATAGCCGCGGATCTGATCGGGCACCGCGGCGATCTCGACGGCCAGCGGCAGCGTGTCGCCGCGCAGGCGCGGCAGCAGCGACTCGATCATCCGTTCGTACTCGCCGATCAGCGCGCGCTCGTCACGACGTTCGCGCGTGTAGCCGAAGATGTCGAACGGCGTGCCGCGCAGGAAACGCAGCCGCGCGAGTACGGTGAACGCGATGCCCACCCATGCGCCGAACGCGCGCTTCTTCAGCTCGCCGCGTTCGTTGCGCTTCGACAGCAGCGGCGGCGCGAGATTGTATTCGAGGCGGTAATCGCCCTCGAACGTCGCGGCGAGCTGTTCGCGGAACGCCGGCGCGCTGTACAGCCGCGCGACCTCGTATTCGTCCTTGTACGCGAGCAGCTTCGCGTAGTTGAGCGCGACCGCGCGGGTCAGCGACTGCTGTTTCGACACGCCCTGTTCGGCGCGCCGCACCGCATCGACCAGCCGGCGGTAGCGCGTCGCGTACGCGTCGTTGGCATACGCGGCGAGATGGGCGGCGCGCTGTTCGACGATCGTCGCCGCGTCGGCGGTTTTCGCCGGCAGTGCGACGACCTGTTCGGGCGCCAGCATGCGCCGCAGCGCGGCCGGATCGTGCGCGGCGAAACGGCCCCATTCGAACGCCTTCTTGTTCTGCTCGATCGCGACGCCGTTGATCTCGATCGCGCCGAGCAGCGATTCGCGCGACAGCGGCAGCATGCCGGCCTGCCACGCATAGCCGAGCATGAACGGATTGATCGCGATGCTGTCGCCGATCACGCGCGATACCAGCTGTCCGGCGGCGACGGCATGCAGATGCGTCTCGCCGACGCAGCGCGCGAGCAGCGCCTGCGCGTCGTCGGCCGGATACGACCAGTCGCGATCGCGGACGAAGCCGGCGGTCGGCGTGACGTCGGTGTTGACGGCGATGCGCGTGCGGCCGTTCGCGATCTTCTCGCGGCATTCCTCGCCGGACGTCACGATCAGGTCGCAGCCGATCACCGCGTCGGCGCTGCCGGCGGCGACGCGCGCGGCGGTCATCGGTTCGCCGGCCTGCGTGATGCGGATGTGGCTGAGCACCGCGCCGCCTTTCTGCGAGATGCCGGTCATGTCGAGCGTCGTCACCGACTTGCGTTCGAGATGCGCCGCCATGCCGAGCAACTGGCCGATCGTCACGACGCCGGTGCCGCCGATGCCGGTGACGAGGATGTTGTACGTGCGCTCGATCGCCGGCAGCACCGGCATCGGCAGCGTCGGCAGCTCGCGCCGGCCCGACGCATCGCCGGCCTTGCGCAGGCGCCCGCCGTGCACGGTGACGAAGCTCGGGCAGAAGCCCTTCACGCACGAATAATCCTTGTTGCAGGTCGACTGGTTGATCGCGCGCTTGCGCCCGAACGGCGTCTCGACCGGCTCGATCGACAGGCAGGTCGATTGTGTCGAGCAGTCGCCGCAGCCTTCGCAGACCGCTTCGTTGATCAGCAGCCGCTTCGGCGGATCGGCCATCGCCGGCCGGCCGTCGACCTTGAGCTTGCGCCGGCGCCGCTTCTCGGCCGCGCAGACCTGGTCGTAGACGATGACCGTGCAGCCGCTTTCCTCGCGCAGCGTTTTCTGCACCTGTTCGAGCTCGTCGCGATGGCGGATCTCGATGCCGTCGGGTATGCGTTCGGCGGCGTCGCGATATTTCTCGATGTCGTCGGAAACGACGACGACGCGGCGCACGCGCTCGGCCTGCATCTGGCGCACGATCTGCGGCACGCTGAGCGTACCGTCGATCGGCTGGCCGCCGGTCATCGCCACCGCGTCGTTGACGAGAATCTTGTAGGTGATGTTGACGCCGGCCGCGACCGCGGCGCGGATCGCGAGGATGCCGGAGTGAAAGTACGTGCCGTCGCCGAGATTGGCGAACACGTGGTTCTCCGACGTGAATGGCGCCTGGCCGATCCACGTCGCGCCTTCGCCGCCCATCTGCGTGAACGTTTCCGTGCGCCGCTCGGGCATCCACAGCGCCATGTAATGGCAGCCGATGCCGGCCAGCGCGCGCGAACCGTCCGGTACTTTCGTCGACGTATTGTGCGGGCAGCCGGAGCAGTAATAGGCGAGGCGGCCTTCGAGCGGCGTCGCGACGGCGCTGCCGCCGTCGCGCTGGCGCAGCGCGTCGAAGCGTGTCCTGATGCGCGCCTTCAGTCCGTCCGGCAGGTCGAGTTGCAGCAGGCGCGGCGCGAGCGCGCGGGCGACCAGCGCCGGCGACAGCTCGCTGCGGATCGGCAGCATCCATTCGCCCTGCGGCACCGCGTATTCGCCGCCGTCGCGCGAATCGAACTTGCCGATCACGCGCGGCCGCACGTCGTCGCGCCAGCCGTACAGTTCTTCCTTCAGCGCGTATTCGATGAGCTGGCGCTTTTCCTCGACGACGAGAATTTCCTGCAGGCCGGTCGCGAATTCGCGCGCCGACAGCGCGTCGAGCGGCCAGATCACCGAGACCTTGTGGATGCGGATGCCGACGTCTTCGCAGGTCGCGAGACTCAGGCCGAGATCGGACAGCGCCTGCAGCGTGTCGAGATACGCCTTGCCGGACGCGATGATGCCGAAGCGCGCGTTGCGCGGGTTCGTCACGTTGTAATTGAGACGATTGGCGCGGATGTAGGCGAGCGCCGCGTACAGCTTGTGATCGAGCAGCCGCGCTTCCTGTTGCAGCGGGCTGTCCGGCCAGCGGATCGACAGGCCGTCGGCCGGCATCGGGAACTGCTCGGGCAGCGCGATGCGCACGCGCTGCGGATCGGCGATCACGGTCGCCGCCGACTCGATGACGTCGGAGATGCATTTCATCGCCGTCCACACGCCGGCGTAGCGGCTCAGCGCCCACGCGTGCAGACCGAGATCGAGAATTTCCTGGACGCTGGCCGGAAAGAACACGGGAATGCCGGCGGCGGCGAACACGTGATCGCTCTGGTGCGGCAGCGACGACGACTTCGCCGCGTGGTCGTCGCCGGCCAGCGCGATGACGCCGCCGTGCTTGGCCGTGCCGGCCGCGTTCGCGTGCTTGAGCACGTCGAGCGAACGATCGACGCCGGGGCCTTTGCCGTACCACATCGAGAACACGCCATCGACGGTCGCGCCCGGCTGCATGCCGACCTGCTGCGTGCCCCAGATCGACGTCGCCGCCAGTTCCTCGTTGACGCCCGG
>DASSVA010000042.1:0-2603 GCA_035706385.1 Solimonas sp.
ATTCGTCGATCCGCACCGGCGTGTGCTTGAACTCGGGTTCGCCCGAGATCGGATCGACGACCGGATTGACGAGCGCGCCGACGCGCGCGTCGGACGCGAACCGGTCGTTCCAGTGGATCGGCACGAACAGCTGGCCGCGCCGCATCTCGCCGCTGCAGCGCACACGCACGACGAGCGCGCCCCAGCGCGAGGTCACGCGCGCCAGACCGCCGTCGCGCACGCCGCTGGCCAGCGCGTCCGCCGGATGCAGATCGACATACGGCTCCGGCAGGTGCGACGCCAGCGTCGGCGCGCTGCCGGTGCGCGTCATCGTGTGCCATTGATCGCGGATGCGGCCGGTGTTCAGCACGAACGGGAACTGTTCGCCGGGTGGATTCGCCGGCGCGCGCGGCGTCACCGGCACGAACGCGGCACGGCCGTCGTCGGTCGGAAAACGACCGTCGCCGAACAGACGTTCGCTGCCGACGCCGGGCGCCAGTACCGGCCAGCGGATCGGCGCCAGCGCGTCGTAGTCGCCGCGCGACATGTCGGCCAGGCCGGCGAGATTGAACACGCGTTCGCCGCGGTTCCCGAACGCCGACAGCCGCGCATGCTCGTCGAAGATGTCGTGCGGGCCGGCGTAGTCGAACGCATCGCGATGGCCGAGCCGCTTGCCGACTTCGGCGAGCGCCCACCAGTCCGGCCGCGCCGCGCCCGGCGCCGCGCGAAACGCGCGCTGCCGCGAGATCACGCGTTCGGAGTTCGTGACGGTGCCGTCCTTTTCGCCCCAGGCCAGCGCCGGCAGCAGCAGGTGCGCCATTTGCGCGGTGTCGGTCGACGCGACGACGTCGGAGACGACGACGAACGCGCAGCGCCGCAGCGCCTCGCGCACGCGATCGGCATCGGGCAGGCTGACGACCGGATTGGTCGCGACGATCCACAGCGCCTTGATCGTGCCGGCGTGCACGGCCTCGAACAGATCGACCGCCTTCAGGCCGGGCCGGTCGGCGATCGTCGGGCTGTTCCAGAAGCGCTGCACGAGCGCGCGCTGCTGCGGATCGCCGATTTCCAGATGCGCGGCGAGCGTGTTCGACAGGCCGCCGACCTCGCGTCCGCCCATCGCATTCGGCTGGCCGGTCATCGAGAACGGACCGGCGCCGGGCTTGCCGATGCGGCCGGTATAGAGATGGCAGTTGATGATCGCGTTGACCTTGTCGGTGCCCTGCCCCGACTGGTTGACGCCCTGCGAGAACAGCGTGACGATCTTTTCGGTCGCGGCGAACAATGCGAAGAACGCTTCGAGCGTGGCGCGCTGCACGCCGCAACTGGCCGCGAGCGCGTCGGCATCGCCGGCGGTTTCGCGTGCGATCGCCAGCGCCTTTTCGACATCGCGCGTATGCGCGGCGATGAAGTCGCGATCGGCGGCGCCGTGCGCCGCCAGCCACGCCAGCAGGCCGTTGAACAGCGCGACGTCGCTGCCCGGCGCGAGCGGCAGATGCAGGTCGGCGATGTCGCAGGTCGGCGTGCGCCGCGGATCGATGACGACGACCTGCAGCGCCGGCCGCCGTTCCTTCTCGGCGGCGATGCGCTGGTACAGCACCGGATGACACCACGCGGTGTTCGAGCCGACCAGCACGACGAGGTCGGCGAGTTCGAAATCCTCGTAACAGCCGGGCACGAGGTCCTCGCCAAACGCGCGTTTGTGGCCGGCGACCGCCGACGACATGCACAGCCGCGAGTTCGTGTCGATGTTCGCCGAGCCGATGTAGCCTTTCATCAGCTTGTTGGCGACGTAATAGTCTTCGGTCAGCAGCTGCCCCGACACGTAGAACGCGACGCTGTCCGGACCGTGCGCGGCGATCGTCTGCGCGAAACGCGTCGCCACTTCCGACAGCGCGTCGTCCCAGGTCCGCGGCTGCCAGCGGTCGGGACCGCTCTCGGCGACGCGCCGCAGCGGCTGCGACAGCCGGCCTTCGTGGACTAGCGTTTCGCCGAGCGCGCTGCCTTTCACGCACAGGCGTCCGCGATTGGCCGGATGCCGCGCATCGCCGCCGACCGTCAGCCGCTGTGCATCGACGCGCACGCCGCAGCCGACGCCGCAATACGGACAGGTCGTGGCGATGCCGTCGGCGCCGCGCAATGGGGGCGCGGGCATGTTCACACGCCGCGATCCGGATCGGCGTGGACGGTGGATCGGATCATGGCGGCGTTCAGTTGCGCAGCGCGAATTCGCGGCCGAACAGCAGGCGGTTGCGGATCGCGCCGATGTCGCGCTTCTCGCTGATCAGCTCGAAATACCAGGCGCCGTCGCGCGCATCGCCGTACAGCACCGCGCCGTGCACGCGGTTGTCGCGGATCACCAGGCGTTTGTAGATGCCGCGCTGCGCGTCGTGCATGACCAGATCGTCGCTGCCGTCGGCGGCGTCAAACTCGCCGGCCGAGAACACTTCGATGCCGGCGACTTTCAATTGCGTCGCCAGCAGCGAACCGCGATAGCGTGTGTGGCCGCGCTCGGCGAGCTGCGTCGCGCAGACGTGCGCCTGTCCCCACAGCGGATCGACGAGACCGTACGTGCGGCCGCGGTGCTGCACGCATTCGCCGACCGCGTAGATGCGCGGATCGAA
>DASSVA010000043.1:0-5355 GCA_035706385.1 Solimonas sp.
CACGTCCATCAGGCCGAGCTCGGACGGCGTCGGCAGGTAGACCGTCGCGTACAGCGAGCCCGATTTCTTCGGCACGTCCGCGTACGGCCCGAACACGTAGGTCGTGCCGAACACTTCGGCGGTGTCCTTGCCGTGCACGAAACGCGCGCGCGTCAGCGCCGCGGACAGGCTGGCTTCGAGCCAGCTCGCCGGCTTGAACGCGAGATCGAATTCCGCGCCGGTGACGCGCGCTTCCGGCACGTTGACGGTATACGCGATCGATGCGGCCGGCCCCGGCGGGTCCGGGAACTCGGCGCGCTGCACGTCCTTGATCCACTGGTTGTAGACCGCGACGTTCATGCGCAGCGGGCGACCGAACACGCTGCCGGCGAATTTCGCGCCGAGCTCGACGTCGTTGGTGTGCTCGGGCTTGAACAGATTGGTGTTGTCGATGACCGCCGCACCGCCGCCCGGATTGATCGCGGCCGGTGCCGTGCCGTTGAAGCCGCCGGCGCGCCAGCTGCGGCGGCCCTGCAGATACAGCAGCAGATCGTCGGTCGCCTGATACGACAGGCCGAGCGTCCAGCTCGGATCGCTGTAGTGCTTGCTCTGGCGCGCCGGCAGTTGCGGATCGGCCATCGAGCCGGCGAGGTTGTCCGATCCCGGAAGCTGCTTGATCTTCACCGATTCCCAGGTGTAGCGCGCGCCGGCGGTGAAGCTCAGCCCCTTCAGGCCGATCGCGCCGAAGTCATACGTGGCCTGCGCGAATGCCGCCGGCGTCTCGTCGATGATCTGGAAATTGCTCGTCGCGTTGGCCGGCAGGAACGCGCCCGGCTGATAGAGATTGAAATACACCTGCGGGAACAGCGTGCGCGAATCCTCGTACTGGTAATACGCGCCGACGATATAGGTCAGCGCCTTGTCCATCGTCTTGCCCTGCAACTGCAGTTCGTTCGAGACCGTGCGGTTCTCGACGTGGTTGCCCTTCTTGTCATACAGGTACTGGCCGTCGGCGTCGGTCAGGAAGCCGCCGGCGCCGTCAGATGCAAGCGTCGCCGAGTAGAACACCGGATCGGGCGCGCCGACCGAGCTGCCGAGATCGTGCGTGTTCGACATCGAGAAGCCGGCGATGTTCTTCAGCACGAGGTCGTCGCCGAAATCGTAGGTCGTCGTGTTGGCGGCGAAATAGTCCTGTTCCTGATGAAAGACCGGCGCGACTTCGTTGGCTTTCCAGAAGCCGATGTGCGGCGACTCGTTGTCGAGATACGCGGCGATGCCGTCCGGATTGGCGTGCGGGTTGTGCGCGAGGTAATTGGCCCAGGCGTCCGGGCCAAGCGGCGTGTTCGGATTGAACAGCGCATCCGCCGAACAGTTCAGCGTGTAGCCGTTGTTCTTGTCACCGCAGCGGTTGACGGTCCTCAGCCGCGTCGCCGTGCTGTTGCCGCCGACGTGATCGATCGACAGCACCGTCAGGTTCTGCAGCGCGTCGTTCGGTTTCCACAGCGCGCTGAGGCGGCCGCTCTGCCGCGACACGGTGCCGAGATGGCGGCCGTCGTAGAGATTCTTCTGCCAGCCGTCCTGATGCGTGACGTCGGCGGCGAGACGCACGAGCAGCGTGTGATCGAACAGCGGCGCGTTGAACGCGCCCTGGCCTTCGACGAGGCCGTAGTTGCCGCCGCGCAGCCTGGCGTAACCGCCGAGCTCGTCCTTCGGTTTGGCCGAGGTGTACAGCACCGCGCCGCCGGTCGTGTTGCGGCCGAACAGCGTGCCCTGCGGGCCTTTCAGGACCTGGATCGATTCCAGATCGTAGAACGTCGACGCGCCGCCCGCGTTGAGCTGCACTTCGTCGAAATACGGCACGACCGCCGAGCGCGAGCCGGTGAACGCGTCGATCGTCTGGCCGCGGATCGAGAACGTCAGCGAGTTCGAACCCTGCGTCTGGCGGATCGTCAGGCCCGGCACCGCCGCCTGCAGATCGGATTGCGAGACGATGCCCTGTTGCGCGAGCTGCTGCGCGCCGAGCGCGGTGATCGAGGTCGGCACTTTTTCCAGGCTTTCCTCGCGGCGCCGCGCCGTCACCAGCACGGTCGCGATCTGGTCGTCCGTGTTCGCGGCCGATGCATCCGCCGGCGCGTCCGCCGGCTGCGGGGTCGTCGCCGGTTCTGCGGCGGTCTCCGCCGCGGCGTCCGCGGCCTGCGCCGCCGCGACCGCGGAATATCCAAGGCTCAGGCTGCCGATCGACGTGATCGCCGCGGCGAGTACGCGCTTGCTCATGCTGGTTCTCCTCAATTCGTGCGAAGCGTGGGCGTCCCGAAACGCTGCGGGCGCCCAGTCTGTTTTTGGGTGTGACTCGGCTGATTTTGCCGAGCCTGCTGCGGCACGAATTGACTGCGGATGCAGCGGCAGTTGTCTGCGGAGATCGCCGCGTGCGCGGCCGCGAAGCTTCAGCGCTGGCCGGGATGCTGACGCAGCGCGCGCAGCGCCAGCGCGGCGGCGACGACATGACCGGCGAGGAACGCGATCGCCGCCGCCAGCGCCGGCTTGATCGCGATGCCGGCCAGGCAGATGACGATCGCCGTCGCGCTGGCGGCGTACAGCGTGTACCGCGCGATGCCGGCGTCCCAGTTCGCGGCGCGGTGCCGGAACATCGGCCGGATCGTCGCGCCGAAACCTTCGGCGACGATCAGCACCAGATACACCGCGAACGCGGCCTCGTACGGCGCGCCGTATTGCGCGAGGCTCCAGTGCGCACCGGCGAGCAGGGCGATCGCGACGATCGCGCTCGGGATCGCCAGACCGATCAGCGACAGTCGCAGCGCGGCGCGTCCGTGGTGGCCGCCGAGCCGTTCGAGTTCGCGATCGGTGCGCGGCGCGGTCAGGTGCGCGATCGCCGGCATCAGATAGACGATCAGCTGCGCGGTGCGCGTGCTGATCGCGTACAGTGCCATCTCGCGCGCCGGCGCCAGCGCGACGAGCAGACACAGCGGTCCCCAGGTCAGGACCGCGTTGGCAAGGCCGATGCCGGCGTCGTCGTGAATGCTGCGGTTGATCGTCTTCCAGGCCTGCATCCGCGCGCAGGCGTCGGCATGCTGGCGCGGCTTGCCGAACAGCTGCCGGGCGAAAAGCCACGCGAGACCGGCGCCGAGCGCGCTGCCGGCGAGGAAGGTCCACGAGAACAGTTGCAGCGTCGGCTCCGGCACGATCAGCACCGCGAGCACGATCGCGCTGTTCATCGCGTACGCGGTGCACGCCAGGCTCTGCAGCCAGCGGTTCGCGGCGCGTAGCGCGGGGCTGATCATCGTCGCGTAGCCGGCCAGCGGCAGCGCGATGACGAACGGCACGAAGGTCTGCAGATACGGCTTCAGGTACTGCGAGGTCACGTCGAGATCGGCGGCGATCACGAGCAGCACCGCGCAGATGATCGAGCAGCGCACCATGAAGCGCTGCGACAGCACCTGCAGCACGTCGGCGATCGACAGGCCGGTGTCGCGATCGAGGCGGCCGACGATGTGGCGCGAGACGTACAGGTCGAACTTCGCGCGCATGAACGTCGCGCCGGCGACGGTGACGACGAAGCCCTGGAAGAACAGCCCGGTATCGCTGATCGACAGCGTGTGCGCGAGCGCCAGCGTCGAGGCGATCTGCAGCGCGGCACCGATCAGCCGGAACACGGTGTCGGCGGCCGGCGGCAGGCGTGCAGACTCATGCGATACGGCGGTGTCCATCGCGACTCTTCCTCCCCGGTGTCCGGCGCGTCCGTGCCGGTACCCGATCGTATATGCGGTGACTTCGTGGCCGCCTGCTGCATCGATAGTAGGACGTCCGCGCGCCCGCCGCACGCGGTCTGCCGCTAAAATCGGCGCCTGTTCCCCAGCTTTCGGACCTCGCCTCATGTGCGGAATCGTCGGCGCCATCGCGGCGCGAGATGTCAGCGCCATTCTCATCGATGGCCTGCATCGCCTCGAATACCGCGGTTACGACTCGACCGGCGTCGCGCTGCTCGACGAGTACGGCGCGCTGCAGCTGCGCCGCGCGGTCGGCAAGGTCGTCAAGCTCGAAGAGAAACTCCGCGAATCGCCGTGCAGCGGTGACATCGGCATCGCGCATTCGCGCTGGGCGACGCACGGCGGCGTGACCGAAGCCAACGCGCATCCGCACGTCTCCGGCGGCCGCATCGCGCTGATCCACAACGGCATCATCGAAAACTACGTCGAGCTGCGCGCTGCGCTGCAGGCGAAGGGCTATGTATTCGCGTCGGAAACCGACACCGAAGTCATCGCTCACCTGATCCACGAGTTCGTCAAGGAAGGCAGCGATCTGACCGCCGCCGTGCAGCGCGCCGTGCGCCGGCTGAAAGGTGCGTACGCGATCGTCGTGTTCGACGCGCAGCGGCCGGATCGCATCTGCGTCGCGCGCATCGCCAGTCCGCTGGTCGTCGGCCTCGGCGACGACGGCGGCAATTACGTGGCGTCCGACGTACAGGCGCTGCTGCCGGTCACGCGCCGCTTCCAGTTTCTCGATGAAGGCGACGTCGCCGAAATCCGCCGCGACGGCGTGACGATCTGGGACGCTCGCGACGAACGCGTCGAACGGCCGGTGCACGAATCGTCGCTGTCGGCCGACGCCGTCGAGCGCGGCGAATACGCGCATTACATGCTCAAGGAAATCCACGAGCAGCCGCGCGCGCTGGCCGACACGCTGTCCGAGCGCCTGGTCGGCGATCACGTGCTCGAAGCCGCGCTCGGCCCGGCCGCGAGCGAAATCCTGCCGCAGGTGCAGAGCGTGCACATCGTCGCCTGCGGCACCAGTTATCACGCCGGCCTCGTCGCGCGCTATTACCTCGAACAGGGCGCGCGCATTCCGTGCACCGTCGAAGTGGCGAGCGAATACCGCTACCGCGATCCGGTCGTGCTGCCCGGCACGCTGTTCCTGGCGATCTCGCAGTCCGGCGAAACCGCCGACACGCTCGCCGCGCTGCGCGAAGCCAAGAAATTGGGATACGTCGGCACCTGCGCCATCTGCAACGTGCCGGAATCGTCCGTCGTGCGCGAAGCGGATCTGGCCTTGATGACGCGCGCCGGTCCGGAAGTCGGTGTCGCCTCGACCAAGGCCTTCACCACGCAGCTCGCCGCGCTCGGCCTGCTCGGCCTCGCGATCGCCCAGCGCCACGGTCTCGACCGCCGCACCGTTGCGCTGTTTGCGCGGCAGATGGCGCAGGTGCCGGAGCTCGTCGAGCACACCCTCAAGCTCGACGCACAGATCAGGGAATGGGCCAAGCGTTTCGCCGACAAGCACCACGCGCTGTTCCTCGGCCGCGGTCCGACCTACCCGGTCGCGATGGAAGGTGCGCTCAAGCTCAAGGAGATCTCCTACATC
>DASSVA010000044.1:0-9922 GCA_035706385.1 Solimonas sp.
CGGTGAGGCGCGCCAGCCTGTCGACATGTCCGACCTGCGCCGGTGACGGCAGGTTGAGCACGCATTCGCCGGTGCGCATCAGGTTTTCGGTGTTCTTCGAGCTGGCGTCGAGACCGAGAATGCACCGCCATCCGAGCCAGAACGCGGACGACATCGGTGCGAGATTGGAACCGCCGTCTTCGTTCGTCGTGCTGATCAGCACGACCGGTGTGCCGAAGTAGAGGATGGCGGGTTCGATGGCGACGGTGCGGACCGGGGTGGCTGGCATGGATGCGGCTTCCTGTTTCGTGTCGGGACACCCACATTGCGCCGCGCGGATCGTCCACACACTCCGGAACTTGCGCTCTCGTTCCGGCCCTTCACGTCACCGGTACTTCCGCAGATGTTCGATCCGCCCCGCGAACTTCCCTACACTACGCACCTTCGCATCGCACGGATCCGCCGCCTTGAGCGCCCAACTGATCGACGGCAAGGCCGTCGCCGCCGCCGTCCATGAACGCGTCCGCGCCACCGTCGCCGCGCGCACCGCCGCCGGCCGTCGCGCGCCGGCGCTCGCCACCGTGCTGGTCGGCGCCGATCCGGCGTCGGAAATCTACGTCCGCAACAAGCGCCTGACCTGCGAGAAGGTCGGCGTGCGCTCGGTGCCGATGCATTTCGACGCCGACATCGGCGAAGCCGAACTGCTCGCCGCGGTCGACGCCTTGAACGCCGACAACGACATCGACGGCATCCTCGTGCAGCTGCCGCTGCCCGGCCACATCAATGCGATCCGCGTCACCGAACGGATTCGCGCCGACAAGGATGTCGACGGTTTCCATCCGTACAACATCGGCCGTCTCGCGCAGCGCCTGCCGGTGCTGCGGCCGTGCACGCCGTTCGGCGTGATCGAACTGCTGAAGAGCGCCGGCGAGACGTTCAAGGGCAAGCGCGCGGTCGTCGTCGGCGCGAGCAACCACGTCGGCCGGCCGATGATGCTGGAACTGATGCTGGCCGGCGCGACCGCGACCTGCTGTCATCGCTTCACTGCCGACGTCGCCGGCGAAGTCACGCGCGCCGACATCGTCGTCGCCGCGGTCGGCAAGCCGCGCATGGTGCAAGGCGCGTGGATCAAGCCCGGCGCGACGGTGATCGACATCGGCATCAACCGCCTGGCCGACGGCAAGCTCTGCGGCGACGTCGATTTCGACGCCGCGAAGGAACGCGCCGCGTTCATCACGCCGGTGCCGGGCGGCGTCGGACCGATGACGGTCGCGATGCTGATGCAGAACACGCTGACCGCGTGCATCGCGCGCGACGGCGGCGGCGTCGACTAAAAACCGCCGTCTCCAACCGGAGTCTTTGCGCATGCCCGTGTCACGCAAGATCCTGTGCGCTGCCTATGGCCTGATCGCGCTGCTCGCGCTCGCCGGCACCTGGAGCCACAACATCGCCTATCTGTCGCACGGCTTCGCCGGCGCGAACCTCGCGTTCTGGCACGACACGCTCGCCAACCCGGCGAGCCGTTCGATCACCGTCGA
Organism: Solimonas sp.; assembly: GCA_035706385.1. Classification (GTDB taxonomy): domain Bacteria; phylum Pseudomonadota; class Gammaproteobacteria; order Nevskiales; family Nevskiaceae; genus Solimonas. The sequence goes on from DASSVA010000044.1 coordinate 1,518, forward strand.
CCTGTTCTTTCTGACGCTCGCGGTGTTCGTCTGGATGGTTCTCGAAGCGCGCCGGCTCGGCATGCGCGGCGTATGGCTGTACCTGCTCGGCGGCATGCTGGTCGCGATCAGCGTCACCGTGCCGCTGTTCCTGATCAACCGCGAACTCGCCCTGCACGAACGCGAGCCGTCGCGCCATGCCGGCACGCTCGGCGTCGCCGACATCATCGGCCTGATCGTCGTCGCGGCGGCGTGCCTCGGCTACGCCGTGTTCGGCTGGCTGCACGGCGGCTAGGAAACAGCCGCGTCATTGCGGACGCACTTCAGGAATCGCTCGACGACCAGTTGCCGATCGCGGCGATCTGCTGGAGCTGCGACGTCAGAAACGTGCTGGTCGTCTGCATCGACGAGATCAGCGAGTCGAGCGCGGTGAACTGCGCGCGGTAACGCGCTTCGACTTTCTCCATCCGCGCATCGAGCGCGTCGAACTGGTCGTCGAGCCCGTCGAGCTGCGACTGCAGCGCGTCGTCGCGCGCATCGACCAGGCCATCGTCGCCGATGATCCGTTCGAGCGCGCCGTCGAGCTGCGCGGCGAGTCCGCCGCTGCCGCCGAACAGTTTCTGCACCGAGGCGCTGTCGGCGTCGAGCGCATCGCCGAGCTTGTCGCTGTCGACCTTCAGCGTGCCGTCGGTCGCGACCGTGATGCCGAGCTGCGACAGATACTGGAATGCGCCCGCACCGTCGACGCGGCCGCTGACGAGACTGCGCAGGCTCGATTGCGCGCCGCGCACCATCGAATCGCCGTTGAGCGTCGCCGCGGTCTTGCTCGACGCGTCGTATCGGGTCAGCGACGCCATCGTCGTCACCGCGCTGTTGTACGCGCTGACGAATGACTGGATCGCGCTCGCCGCCGCGCTGTTGTCGAGCGCCAGCGTCAGCGTCTTGCTGCTGCCGGGCGCGGCCGCATGCAGATCGATCGACACGCCGTCGATCGCATCGTCGACCGTGTTCGACGCCGAGTAGACGTCGTAACCGTCGATCCGCAAATGCGCGTCCTGCGCCGCCTGCTTCTCGGTGAACGACAGCAGCGACGACGAGACCGACACCGCGTTGTCGACGCCGGTGTCGTTCGAGGTCAGCATCAGGCGCGTGCCGCCGCTCTCGGTGATCAGCGTCGCCGTCACGCCGGTGTTGCCGGATGCGTCGTTGATCGCGTTCTTCAGATCGGTCAGCGAATGGGCGCTGCTGCCAAGCGTCACCGTGAACGACTTGCCGCCGACCGTCAGCGTGACGTCACCGGCGCCGAGCGCGGCGTTCGCATCGGCGAACGCGTCCGACGCGAGTTTTTCCGGCACGGCGAGATTGACGACTTCGACCGTGTAGCTGCCGCGCGTCGCCTTGTCGGTCGCGGTCGCGGTGAACGTGTCCTTGTCCGACGAAGTCGCCGACAGCGTCGCCAGCGTGCCGCCGGATTTCAGTGCGCTCAGCTTGTCCTGCAGGTTCGCGAGCACCGACTTGAACGTGCCGACCGCCGAAAGCTGCGCAGTCAGCGTCGATTGCTTCTGCGTCAGTCGCGTCTGCGTCGGCGTTTTCTCGGCCGAGACCAGATTGCTGATCAGCGTTTCGAGATCGAGACCGGAACCGACACCGGCATTGGTGATGGTCGTCATGATGCGTTCACGCGGACGCCTGCAGCAGCACGCCACGACCGTCGGCCATCAGGCGCGCGAGCCGCAACGCTTCTTCGCTCGGAATCTGCCGCAGCACGGTGCCGTCCCTGCGGTCGACCAGTTCGACGATCACGCGACCGAGATCCGGATCGACGTGATAGTCGAGCCCGACGTCGCCGTCGCGGCCCGGTGTGGCGAGCGCCTGCAGCGCATCGCGCAGCGCCTGGTCGTCGGCGCCGGCGTCGGCGTGCGCGTCGGTGGCCGGTGCCACGACCGGAACCTGCGACCGAACGACGTCGAGGCCGCGTCCCGAGGACGCAGCCGCCGCTTCCACCGCCTTGATCAGATCTGTCATCGCCGGATCCTCCGTCGTGCGCCGCGGCGTGACGGCGCCTGTTCCTCAACCGCAAAAAAACGGGCGCCGGTGATGCCGGCCGGCGCCCGTTTGTCATGCTCAGCCTTTCAGCAGGCTCAGCACGTTCTGCGGCGCCGAGTTGGCCTGCGCCAGCATCGCGGTGCCGGCCTGCTGCAGGATCTGTGCGCGTGTCATGTTCGCCGTCTCGCTCGCGTAGTCGGCGTCCTGGATCCGCGAACGCGCGGCCGAGAGATTCTCGGACGTCGTCGCCAGGTTCGAGACCACCGATTCGAAGCGGTTCTGGATCGCGCCGAGCTGCGCGCGCGTGGTATTGACCGCCGCCAGCGCCGCATCCATCGCGTTGATCGCATCGTCGGCGCCGGCGACCGACGACAGGTCCAGCGCGGCGAAACCGGTGCTGCTCGTCGCGGTCGTCGTCGCGGCGGTGAGGCCGGTCGAAGCGGTCGTCGCGGTGCCCGCCAGGCCGACCGTGATGTCGCCGGTCGAGCTCGACAGCACGACCTGACCCGGCGCCGAATCGAGGATCGTCGCCGACACGCCGGTCTGCGACGAGTACGAGTTGATCGCGGCGGCGATGCTGCTCGCGCGGTTGGCGGCGTTGGTGTCGGCGCCGATCGCGCCGACCGACACGCCGTTGATCGTCAGATCGCCGGCGGTGACGGCGCCGAACGTCGATGCGGCGGCACCGGTGACCTGCGCGCGGCTGTACGTGCCGAGCGTCGCGCTGCCGGCATTGCCGAGGCTGCCGACCGTGATCGTCTCGCCGACATTGGCGCCGATCTGGAACGCGGCGTTGGTGAAGCTGCCGTCGAGCAGCTTGACGCCGTTGAACGAGGTCGTCGACGCGACGCGGTCGATTTCCGCCTTCAGCGCCTGCGCTTCGGTGTTCAGCGCCGCGCGGTCGGTGTCGGAGTTCGTGGCGTTGCGCGACTGCACGGCCAGTTCGCGGATGCGCTGCAGCGAGTCGGAGATCGACGACAGCGCGCCGTCGGCGGTCTGCGCGAGCGAGATGCCGTCGTTGGCGTTGCGCTGCGCCTGGTCGAGACCGCTGATCTGGCTCGAGAAGCGGCTGGAGATCGCCAGGCCCGCGGCGTCGTCCTTGGCGCTGTTGATGCGCAGACCCGACGACAGGCGCTGGATCGAGGTGGCGAGTGACGACTGCGACGACTGCAGATTGCGCTGCGCGTTCAGTGACATCACGTTGGTGTTGATACCTTGCATGGATGCACTCCTGGATGAGGAAGGTTGTGGTCCGGGCCGACCGCCTTCCCGGCTTTCGGTCCTGCCTCAGCGATCCGAGAGCGGATTGCCGTTGCTGAGTCCTTTATCGGATGGCTCCGGACAAACTTGAGCGAATCGGCTTACACGGGACGAGCGTTCGCCGCCGGCCGACGGACGGCGCCGCGCGACGCAGGCCGATAAGATGTCGATCCCGCCGCGCGAGCATCGTGCGGAAATCCCCGACACGAACGAAGGAAACGACATGACGCAGTCCGTTTACGACATCCCCGTCCAGCGCATCGACGGCAGCGCCGGCACGCTCGCGCCGTTCAAGGGCAAGGTGCTGCTGGTCGTCAACGTCGCTTCGAAATGCGGCCTGACGCCGCAGTACGAAGGACTGGAGAAGCTCTATCAGGACAAGCGTGCGCAGGGCCTGGAAGTGCTCGGCTTCCCCGCCAACAACTTCAAGGAACAGGAACCGGGCAGCGACGCCGAGATCCAGGATTTCTGCACGACGAAATACGACGTGCACTTTCCGCTGTTCTCGAAAATCTCGGTACGCGGCGCCGACCAGCATCCGCTGTACGCGGCGTTGACGAAGACCCTGCCGGAAACGACCGGCGACGGCCCGTTCCGCGAACGGCTGAAAGGCTACGGCATCGATACCGGCGCCGCGCACGACGTGCTGTGGAACTTCGAGAAATTCCTGATCGGCCGCGACGGCCGGATCGCCGCGCGCTTCGCGCCGGACGTCGCCGCCGACGATCCGCGCCTGCTCGGCGCGATCGACGCCGCGCTGAACGACTGATCGGGGGTCGCCTGCATTCCCTCTCCCCGCTCGGTGAGAGGGAATGACTTCGTCACGCGCGCTTGGAGCTTGTGAAGAAATCGTAGCGAGCGAAGACAGTTTGATTCACAAGCTCAGCGCAGATAGTCGAACAGCGACAGCCCCTGCACTTTCGTATAGACCTGCTGCGCCGCCTGCAGCGTCGTCATCTGCAATTGCAGTTTGCCGACGGCGTCGGCGTAGTCGGTGTCGCGCAACGTCGAGGCGGCCGCGGTCGCGTGTTCGCTCTGCGCGGCGGCGACGTCGAGCGCATCGTCGATCGCGTTGAGGCGGATGCCGATGCCGGAACGCACGTCGCCGAGCCGGTCCTCGGCCGATTGCAGCGTGCCGAGTCCCTGCTGCAACGCGGTCTGCACCTGCGCGCGCTGCGCGGCGCTGTCCTGCGGCTGCGTCAGCAGTTTCGCGAGCTGGTCGATCATCGCGAACATGTCCTGCGACGCGGACGGCGCGATGGCGAAACTGTCGCCGGCCGCCGCCGTGCCGCTGAGCGTCAGCGACGCGCCGCGAAACGTGATCGTCGCGCCGTCGCCGGCACTGCCGCTCTGCAGAACATTGTTCGACGCATCGACGATCTCGTACTGGTCGGCCGCCGTGAAGCGCAGCGTGTAGCTGCCGCCGTCCCAGGCGTCGGCGTCGACGAGCGTTGCGCTGCCGATCGCGGCGCTGCCGGTGTTGCTGCTCGCGGCGCTGACCGCGAACGTGCCGTTGCCGGTCTTCAGATTCATGAACACGCGGCTGCCCGGATCGTTCTGCGCGACCGTGCGCTCGCTGCCGATCTGCGCGCTCACCGTCGTCTGATCGCCGCGATAGTCGGCGCTGCCGCCGTTCCATGCGAACGGCGCGCTGCCATCATCGGCGCCGCCGAACAGATAACGGCCCTGCCCGTCGCCGGTGTTGGCGAGCGCCATCAGTTGCTCGCGCACGCTGCCCAGTTCGGCGGCGATGGTCTTGCGCGTGTCGGCCGACTGCGTCGCCGTGTTCGCCTCGACGACCAGCTCGCGCACGTGCTGCAGCAAACCGATGCCGCTGGCGATCGTGTCTTCGCCGAGCTGCAGCCGCTGCTGCGCGGTCTGCGCGGCCGACGTGTATTGCGCGGTCTGCGCGACCAGCCGGTCGTAGTTCTGCGCCTGCGACCAGCCGGCCGGATCGTCGGCGGCGGTCTGCCACTTCCGGTTGGTGCTGAGCTGGTTCTGCGTCGCGGCGATCTTCTGCTGCTGGCGCATCATTTGCGTGACGCCCTGCTCGTAACGCCATGCGGTCGAAATACGCATCGTCATCGTCGTTATCCTCGCGTGGCCTGCAGCAGCGACTGGAAGATTTCGTTGGCGGTCGCGATCACCTGCGCCGCCGCCTGATAAGCCTGCTGGAAACGGATCAGGTCGGCGGCTTCCTCGTCGAGATTGACGCCGGATACCGATTCGCGCGCACTCTGCGCCTGCGCTTTCACCGCCGACTGCGCATCGAGCGCAAGGCCGGCCTGTTGCGCGCGCGTCGCGGCCTGCGTCGTCAGCGACGATTGCGCGGCGTTGATCGATTCGAGTCCGCCGTCGAACAGTGCGCGATCGCCGAGCCGCGCGAGCGCCTGCGCATTGCCGTTGTCGCTGCTGTTGGCGCCGGTCTTCTTCACCGAGAAGCTGTCGCCGGCGGCGACGCTGCCGGACAACGTCAGCGACCAGCCGTTGACGCTGATCGCGTCGCCGGCGCTGTACGCATGGCTGCCGCTGCCGTTGATCTGATAGGTGTTGGCGTCGGTGAACGTGATCGTCACCGGATCGGTCAGCGCCGCGTTGCCGCCGTCGTCGACCGCGATCGACGCGACGCCGCTGCTGTTGCCGCTCGCCGCCGACGCACGGACCGCCGTCGCCGCGGCGATTTTGCTCGCATCGCCGGTCGCGAGCTTGAGCTGGCTCGCGGCGCTCGCGGTCGGCTGCACGAGAAACCGGTCGCCGGCCTGCGCGTTGCCGCCGAGCGTGATCGCGACGCCGCCGAGCGTCAGCGGATCGCCACTCGTGCCGCTGCCGGACAAGGCGATCGCCGCGCCGCTCGCCGCGTCGCTCGCGCTCCATCCGCTGCCGTCGAATTTCACGACGTAGCTGCCGCCGGTCAGCGCGCCGACGTCGGCGATCGCGACGCTCATCGTCGCGTTGCCGGCATTGGTCGTCGCCGCGAACGCGCTGCCGCTCGGCATCGTCAGCAGATCGCCGCCGCGATTGCCGGCGAGATCGACGCCGGCCGCGTTCTGCGCGTTGACCGCCGACGCGATGCCGGCGGCGAGCTTGCCGAGTTCGTTGCGCGCCGGATCGATCACTTCGCGACGCGCGTCGAGCAGACCGCCGATCGTGCCGCCGCTGAGCTGGCGCGTGATCGGCGCGCCGTTGTACGTGACGTCGAGCGCGCCGCTGCCGTACGCGTCGGCGGCGGTGCCGAGCGCGGTCGCCTGCTTGCCGACGACCAGCGCCTGGCCGCTCGCGGTGAAAACGTTGAGGCTGCCGTCGTCCTGCAGCGCGGTCGTGATGCCGATGCTGCCAGCGATCTTCTGCACGAGCTGGTCGCGCTGGTCGAGCAGATCGTTCGGCGGCTGGCCGCCGTACAGCGACTGCGCGTTGACGATCTGCTCGTTGAGTCTGGCGAGCGCCTGCGTGTCGTCGTTGACCGTCGCGACCGTCGAGGTCAGTGACTGGTTGATGCCACTCGCCATGCCGTCGAGCTGCGACTGCAGCGTCGTCACGCGGCCGGCCAGCGTCTGCGCCGCGCCGAGCAGGCTCTGCCGCGCCGCGCTCGACGTCGGCGCGTTGGCGAGCGCATTGGCGGCATCGAAGAACGACTGCAGCGGTGCCGACAGGCTGGTCGCGCTGTCCGACATCAGCGTGTCGATCTGCGCCGCGTAATTCGAATATGTGTCGATCCGTGCATACGCCGAGTTGCTGGTCTGCAGCCGCGCGTTGACCAGCGCGTCGGTGATGCGCTGCACGCTGGCGACGTCGACGCCGGCGCCGATGTAACCGCTGCCGCTGCCCTGACCGAGTTTCGCCGTCAGATCGACGCGCTGCCGCGAATAGCCGTCGGTGTTCGCGTTGGCGATGTTGTGGCTGGTCGTGTTCAGTGCGGCCTGATAAGCCAGCAATGCCGAACTGCCCGTTGCGAGGATGTCACCCATCGTCCGGCTCCGTTACACCGTGTAGCTGCGTGGCCGGCCGGCGAGCGCGCTCTGCATCGTCGAACCGTTGGCGATCTTCAGGATCTTCTGCGCGTACGCCGGATCGGTCGCATAACCGGCGTTCTGCAGGCCCTGCACGAAACGGCGCGCACTGCCGCCGTGCCGCAGCGCCTGCGCGTAGCGTGAATTCGACTTCAGGAAATCGACGTAGTCGTCGAACGCGGCACCGGCCGAGTCGTACGCGCGGAAGTCCGCGCGCTGACGCTGTTGGTCACCGTCGATGAATTCAGTCGTCGTCGTCGACGTCGCCTCGCCGCGCCAGCGCGCGTCGGCCTTGATGCCGAAGAAATTGAAGCTCGATCTGCCGTCGGCGCCCTTGATCGCGTGTTTGCCCCAGCCGGTTTCCAGCGCCGCCTGCGCGACCAGCACGCGCGCCGGCACGCCGAGCTCGCGCGCCGCGCGTTCGGCATGCGGCAGGATCGCCTGCACGAACGCCTGCGGCGTGTCCGGCGCCGCATCGGCCGCCGTTGCGCCGGACGCCGCCGTTTCGGGTGCGGCCGTCATCGCGTCCGTCGTTGTCAGCCGCTTCGCGCGATTCAACGCATACCCGCCGCTCGCGGATGCCGGCGCATCGAGCGCCGCGCTTTCGGAATTCGTCGACGGCGCCGCCGTGCCGCGCAACTGTCTGACCAGCATGTCGGCGAGCCCGAGCCCTTTGCCGGACGACAGGTGCACGGCCATCTGCTGATCGAACAGGTCCTGATAGAAGCCGGTCTGGCCGCCGCCCATGACGTCGTCGCCGAGCGAAGCGGCACGCATGTTCTTGAACAGCTGCTGCGTCAGCAGCGCCTCGAACTGCTGCGCCGCCTTGCGGACCGTCGCCTCGTCGCCGTCGCGCGCGCCGCGGCGCAGGCCCTGGAACTGGCTGAAGTCGGTGATGGCGTCGGTGGGGCGCATGGTCATGCGGCCACCTCCCACTGCAGCTCTTGATTTTGCATTTGGTTTCGCGCTGCAGCGCGACTCACTTTTCTTTGCTTGTGCAAAGAAAAGTAAGCAAAAGAAAGCACACCCCAGAGGACCGCACCGCTCGCTGCGCGAGCGGAGCCTGCGCTGCTCACGTGCTCGGGGTCGTCACCGACACGCCATCCGTGGCGT
>DASSVA010000045.1:0-10695 GCA_035706385.1 Solimonas sp.
CTGCAGCCTGGCCGGCCGACGCCGCGATCCGTTTCACACGCTGTGCTCGTCGATCATCAGCCAGCAGCTGTCGAGCCGGGCCGCCGACACGATCCAGAACCGGGTGATGGCCGGGATCGGCGCGCTCCGGCGCATCGAGCCGGCGTTGCTGGCGGCGGCCACGCACGAGCAGTTGCGCGGTTATGGCCTGTCGACCGCCAAGGCCAGATGGCTCAAGCATCTCGGCGATGCCGCCGCGGCCGGCACGCTCGATTTCAAGGCCCTGCGCAAGCTTGACGACGAGACGGCGATCGAAGTGCTCGACGCGCTGCCCGGCATCGGCCGCTGGACCGCCGAGATGTTCCTGATGTTCGCGATGCTGCGCCTCGACCTGTTCGCGATGGACGACGTCGGTCTGCGCCGCGGCGTCAACATGCTCTACAACAACGGCAAGCCGCTGTCCGATGCGCGCACGCTGAAGATCACGAAGAAATGGGCGCCGTACCGCACGGTCGCGAGCTGGTATCTGTGGCGCGTCGCCGATCCGGTCAACGAAATCTGGGTGTGAGAAGCAAAAAGCCTTTTAACCGCAGATTACGCAGATTACACAGATTCAAAAGAAAAGCCTGGGCATTTTTCTGTGTAATCTGCGTAATCTGTGGTTAACGCTGTTGCTTGTGCTTCACAGCAGGATCAAGGTCCCCAGCGCGAGCAGGCTGAAGAAGCCGCAGACGTCGGTGAACGTCGTCAGGATCACGCTGCCGGCGAGCGCCGGATCGACGCCGAACTTGTGCAGCGTCAGCGGCACGAAGATGCCGGCGAGCGCGGCGACCGTCTGGTTGATGACGATCGCCATGCCGACGACGAGCGCGAGCAGCGGGCTGTGGAACCACAGCCAGGCGATCGTGCCGACGACCACGGCCCAGATCACGCCATTGATCGCGGCGACCGCGAGTTCCTTGCGCATCAGGAAGCGCCAGTTGTGCGCGCCGATCTGGCCGAGCGCGAGGCTGCGGATCATCAGCGTCAGCGTCTGGCTGCCGCCGATGCCGCCCATGCTCGCGACCACCGGCATCAGCACTGCGAGCGCGACGACCTTGCTGATCGAACCCTGGAACAGGTCGACGACCGACGAGGCGAAGAACGCGGTCAGCAGGTTGATGCCGAGCCAGACCGCACGGCGCCGCGCGGCGCCGCGCACCGGGGCGAAGATGTCCTCGTCCTGGTCGAGGCCGGCGAGCGACATCAGCTTGTGTTCGGCGTCGCGGCGGATGACGTCGACGACGTCGTCGATCGTGATGCGGCCGACCAGCAGGTTTTTGTCATCGACGACCGCGGCCGATACGAGGTCGGCATCCTCGAACTGCTGGGCGACGCGTTCCTCGGCCAGCGACGCGTTCAGCACTTCGCGTTCGCGCGTCATCACGTTCGAGACCAGTTCGTCGGCACTGCGCGTGAGGATGCGATCGAGCGGCAGCGCGCCGAGGTAGTGGCGGTAGCGGTCGACGACGAACAGCGCGTCGGTGTGCGTCGGCAGCTCGCCGCGCAGCCGCAGATAGCGCTGCACGACGTCGAGCGTGACGTCCGGCCGCACCGTCACCGTGTCGGTGTTCATCAGGCCGCCGGCGGTGTCCGGTTCGTACGCCAGCACCGCTTCCAGCCGCGCGCGATCGTCGGCGTCGAGCGCTTTCAGCACCTGCTGCGTGACGGTTTCCGGCAGGTGCTCGACGAAGTCGGCGAGATCGTCGATGTCGAGCTCTTCGGCGGCGGCGACCAGCTCGTGGACGTCCATCTGCCGCATCAGTTCGGTGCGGACATCGTCGCCGAGATGCAGCAGCACCTCGCCGTCGTCCTCCGGGCTGACCATGTCCCAGACGACCTTGCGCTGCCGCGGCGGCAGCGATTCGAGCAGGCTGGCGATTTCGGCCGGATTCAGCGCATGCAGCGCGCGGCGCACCGGCAGCAGCCGGCCGCTCGCCAGGCGCTCACGCAGCAGCGCTACCGCGCCCGACGATTGCTCGCGCTCGGCCATTCACTCTCCAGGATTCCGCCAGCGAGCTTAGCCGAAGCGCGTGAGCGTCTGCTGAACTTTTTGCCGGATGCTACGCCGCGATTTCGACGATATTCTTCACGCATCGAGCGCGGAGATGCGGTCGCGCATTTCCTGCAGGTCGGTACAGCGCAGAAGCCCGGCGACCGCGCGGCGCAGGCGGCCGACGTCGGAGTCCATGATGATGCGCTTGATTTCGAGCACGCTCGCCGGATGCATCGAGAACTCCGTGAGGCCGAGGCCGAGCAGCAGCCGCGTGTACTTCGGATCGCCCGCCATCTCGCCGCACATCGCGACCGGAATCTTCGCGTCGACGCCGGCGTCGATCGTGCGGCTGATCAACTGCAACACGGCGGGATGCAGCGGGTCGTACAGGTAATTGACCTCGTCGTCGACGCGATCGATCGCCAGCGTGTACTGGATCAGGTCGTTGGTGCCGATCGAGAAGAAGCGCGCATGGCGTGCCAGCATCGGCGAGGCGAGCGCCGCCGCCGGCACTTCGATCATCGCGCCGACCGGCACGCGTTCGGCGACGCGATGCCCTTCGCCGATCAGCTCGTGACGTGCGGCGTCGATCGCCGCGCAGGCCTGGCGGAATTCCTGCAGGTTGGAAATCATCGGCAGCATGATGTGGATGCGACCGAGCTGTGATGCGCGCAGCAGCGCGCGGACCTGGACGCGGAACAGTTCCGGTTCGCGCAGGCACAGGCGGATCGCGCGCAGGCCGAGCGCCGGATTGTTCGGCGTCGGCCCGAGATTGCGGCCGGAGTCGACCTGCTTGTCGGCGCCGAGATCGAGCGTGCGGATCGTGATCGGCCCGGCGACCGCGGCGACGATGCGCGCGTAGGCTTCGTACTGCTCGTCTTCGCCCGGCAGGTCCTTGCGGTTCATGTAGAGGAATTCGGTGCGGTACAGGCCGACGCCTTCGGCGCCGTTCTCCTCGGCGATCTTCGCGTCCTCCGGCAATTCGATATTGGCGAGCAGCTTCAGATGCACGCCGTCGCGCGAGATCGCCGCGCGGCCCTTGAGCTTGACCAGGCCGGCGCGGTACTGCGCCTGCTGCTGCTGCTTGTCGCGGTAGAACGCGAGCGCGACATCGTCCGGCGTCGCCAGCACGTGGCCGGCCTCGCCGTCGATGATCAGCAGCTCGCCTTCGCGCAGCAGGCGGCGCGCGTCGCGCAAACCGACGATCGCCGGAATGCCGAGGCTGCGCGCGAGGATCGCGGTATGCGACAACGGGCCGCCGTATTCGGTGACGAACGCCGCGACGTGCTGCTGCGCCAGCAGGATGATGTCGGCCGGCGTGATGTCGTCGGCGACCGTCACGAACGGTTCGCCGTCGGCTTTCTGCGGCAGCTGCCGTTCCGAGCGCAGCAGCACGCGCAGGATGCGCGCGCAGACGTGCTCGACGTCGTCGCGGCGCGTGCGCAGATAGGCGTCGTCCATCTGCTCGAACACCGCGATCAGCGCGTCGCGGGTCTTGCGCAACGCGCTTTCCGCGTTGAGGTGCTGGTTGCGGATGTGGCCGATCGTCGTGTCGGTGATCGAACGATCGTCGAGCATCAGGATGTGCGTGTCGATGAACGCGGCGATGTCACTCGGCGTGCCGGCCGGGATCTTGTCGCGGACCTCGTGCAGCTGTTCGCGCGCGCGCCGCTGCACGCCGATGAAGCGCACGATCTCGCCGTCGATGTCGCCGGCATCGAGCGTGCGTTCCGGGATGTCGAGATCGCCGGCGTGCAGTTTCTGCACGCGCGCGATCGCGATGCCGCGCGAGACGCCGATGCCGGACAGCCAGAGGCTCATGCGCCGCTCCGCGGCGCGTGAGGCGCGAGGCGTGAGGCGTGAGGCGTGACGACGCCGGCCGTGCTGTCCCGCTTTGCCGCCTCACCCCTCACGCCTCAGTCCTCACGATTCTTCATCGAAACGGTTGGCGATCAGCGCCGTCAGCTCATCGAGCGCCTGCGCCTCGTCCGGGCCTTCGGCGATCAGCGTGATCGTCGAGCCTTTCGCCGCGGCCAGCATCATCACGCCCATGATCGATTTGCCGCTGACTTCGCGCGCATCCTTGCGCACGCGCACGTCGGCTTCGAACTTCGAGGCGAGCGTGACCAGGCGCGCGGCGGCGCGCGCATGCAGGCCGAGGCGGTTGACGATCGTGACGGTGCGTTCCACGTGGGTTCCTTCAGGTTCGGGGACAGACGAGGATGCCGCGCGCGCCGCCTTCGACGGCATTGGCGGCCATTTCCGGCAACGCGAGCTTCGGGTAATTGAAGATGCGGATCAGCATCGGCAGGTTGACGCCGGCGACCACCGGCGTGCGGCCGTCGTCGGCGAGCTTGTTGGCGATGTTGCTCGGCGTCGAGCCGAACGCGTCGGTGAGGATCAGCACGCCGGCGCCGGAATCGAGCCGCTCGATCATCTTGCGGCCCTGCTTGATCAGCACTTCGTGCGCCTGCACGCGCCGCACTTCGAGCACGTCGGCGGCGAGCGGCAGCTCGCCGATCATCTCGCGCAGCGTGTCGAGCAGGTGATGCCCGAGCTTGCCGTGCATGACCAGCAGCAGACCGATGTTCATCGCTTCGCTCATGCGCCGCGCGCCGGCGACGACGACGGTTGCCACAGCTCGCGGTGGCGGACCGCCAGATGCTCGAAGCGGCTGCGGAACGCGTCGCCGAGCTTGTCGACGAACCAGACGCTGCGGTGCTGGCCGCCGGTGCAGCCGATCGCGACGGTCAGGTACGCGCGGTCCTGCTTCTGGTATTCGGGCAGCCAGCGTTCGAGAAAGCCGTGGACGTCGGCGAACAGCCGCACCGCGACCGGCTGCTGCGCGATCCACTGCACGACGGCGGCGTCGCGGCCGGTCAGCTTGCGCAGCTCGGGCTGCCAGTGCGGATTCGGGATCACGCGGATGTCGAACACGAAATCGGCGTCCTCGGGAATGCCGTTCTTGAAACCGAACGACATGAACAGCAGCGACAGCTTGCCGCCGCCGCCGGGCACGAGGCCCTGGATCTCCTCGCGCAATGCATGCAGGTTCTTGCGCGAGGTGTCGATCGTCGCGTCGGCGGCATTGGCGATCGGCGCGAGCAACTGGCGCTCCAGGCGCACGGCGTCGCTGAGCGAGACGCCGTCGCGCACCAGCGGATGCCGCCGCCGGGTTTCCGAATAGCGCTGCAGCAGCACCGAATCGTCGGCGCGCAGGAACAGCACGTGGACCTGCACGTCCTGCGCGCGCAGCGATTCCAGATATTTGGGAAAGCGCGCGATCTCCGGCGCGGTTTCGCGCGCATCGATGCCGATCGCGAGTTTTTCGTAGCGGCCGTCGCTGCGGCGCAGCGCGCGGCGAATGAACGGCCCGACCAGCTGCAGCGGCAGATTGTCGATGCAGTAGTAGCCGATGTCCTCGTATTGCTTGAGCGCGACGGTCTTGCCGGCGCCCGACAGGCCACTGACGAAGACCAGCTTCATCGGCGATTCGCGTGTCGGTGGCGGAAGGCGGGCTTCACGGCGTGTCGTTCTTTCTTTCTTCGCGCAGTTCCTGCTTGCGGATTTCCCGCGCCTGCCGCTCGATCAGATCGTCGTCGGCGCGGTAACCGCGATCGCGCAGCTGCAGATCGCGGCACGCGGCTTCAACCAGCACCGCCAGATTATGCCCGAGGCGGATCGGGATCGTGATTTCCGGCAGCTCGATGCCGAGGATCATCGTGCTGCTGCGGCGTCCGGCCAGCCGTTCCATGCCGCTGTCCCAGACCGTGCGCGGCGCCTCCAGGCGCAGCACCAGATCGAGCTTGGCGTGGCCGGCGACGCTGTGCGCGCCGTGCAGCTGCACGATGTTGAGGATGCCGAGGCTGCGCGCTTCGAGAAAGCCGCGCAGCAGGCGCGGCGCGCGGCCGACGATGAAGCGGCGCCGGCGCGAGAAATCGACGGCATCGTCGGCGATCAGCTGGTGGCCGCGCGCGAGCAGTTCCAGCGCCAGCTCGCTCTTGCCGACGCCGCTCGCGCCGGTCAGCAGCACGCCGCTGCCGTAGACGCGCATGAACACGCCATGCAGCGTGACGGCGGGGGTGCCCGGCGGCGGCATCGGCATCGCCGGGCGCCGGCTTCAGGCCGGCTGGTAGTCGGCGATCAGCCGGAACAGCGCCGCGTCGTCGGCCGCTTCGCGCGCGGCCTTGCAGAACGCGTCGTCGGAAAACATTTCGGCGATCGCGGCGAGGTGCTTGAGATGCGCTTCGGTCGCGCCCTGCGGCACCAGCAGGCCGAAGATCAGGTCGACCGGATGGCCGTCGTGGGCGTCGTAATCGAGCGGATGCTTGAGGCGCATGAACGCGCCGACGCTGTCGTCGACGCCCGCCATGCGGCCGTGCGGAATCGCCACGCCGTGGCCGAGACCGGTGCTGCCGAGCTTTTCGCGTGCCGCGAGGCTGCCGAGGATGTCGCCCGCGTCGACACCGGGAACGCCGCGCGCCAGCAGCTGCGCAAGTTCTTCGAGCGCCTTCTTCTTGCTGGTGAACGTGTGGCCCTGGCTGACGCGATCGGCGGACAGGATCTCGGCGATTTTCATTTTGGGGATTCCTCTCGTCATTTTGCCGGCACGCGGCGCCGGGTCTGCGACACGTGCGCCAAAAAAAAGCCCGGCCTGCGATGGGCCGGGCCTTGGACTGCGATTCTACTCAAAGCGCCATGCGCTTGTGCGCTTCGCGCGGATGGTGGTCGCGCAGCTTCTCCTTGTGGCGGCGCGTCTGCTGATCGAGCTTGTCGGTCATCAGATCGATCGCCGCGTACATGTCTTCCTGCGTGGCTTCGGCATGCAGGTCGGCACCGCTGGCGTGGATCGTCGCTTCGGCGCGCTGGTCGAGCTTTTCGACGGAGAGAATGACTTCGGCTGAAATCAGGTGGTCGAAATGTCGTTCGAGCCGCTTCAGTTTGGTGAGGACGTAATCACGCATCGGGACGGTGACATCGACATGGTGACCGGAGATATTCAGGTTCATCGATTCGCTCCTATCGGCTCTACGGCTCTTGGACTGCGGATGCCGGCGTGTCAGGCCAGCGGTTTTCGCTCGTGCGAGGGCGGAATGCCCAAGCCTTCGCGATATTTGGCAACGGTTCTCCTTGCAACCTGTATGCCTTCCTTCAGCAACAATTCCGACAGCGTCGCGTCGGACAGGGGGCGGGACGCATCCTCGCCCGAGATCATGCGCTTGATCATGGCCTGGATGGCGGTTGCCGAGCAGACGCCACCACCGGTGGTCTGCACGTGGCTGGAGAAGAAAAACTTGAGTTCGTACAGCCCACGCGGCGTGAGCATGTATTTGTTCGCTGTGGCTCTCGATACGGTCGATTCATGTATGCCCAGCTGTTCGGCGATGTCGCGCAACACCATCGGGCGCATCGCTTCGGGTCCATAATCCAGGAAAGCGCGCTGCTCTTCAACTATGGACTGCGCGACCCGCAAAAGAGTTTCATTGCGCGCTTCGAGGCTGTTCAAAAAATAGCGCGCTTCCTGCAGATGCTGCTTGAGCACGACCTGGTCGCGCGAGCTGTCGGCGCGGCGGATCATGCCCTGGTACTGGCTGTTCAGCCGCAGGCGCGGCGTATGTTCCGGATTCAGGCCGACGACCCAGCGGCCATTCTTTCTGGAAACAAAGATATCCGGCGTGATGTAGTCCGATTCGTGGGCCTGGAACGGCCGCCCCGGATGCGGCTGCAGGCTGCGGATCAGCGCCAGCGCCGCTTCCATTTCGTCGAGGCCGACGCCGCAGAGGCGCGCCAGCGTCGCCGCGTCGCGCCGGCCGAGCAGCGGCAGCTGCTCGCCGATCAGCCTCAGCGCGGTATTGATGCCGGGTGTGCGCGACGGCATCGGCTCCAGTTGCAGCCGCAGGCATTCGCCGAGATCGCGCGCCGCGACGCCGGTCGGATCGAAATCCTGGATCTTCAGGACGATCGCTTCGAGCGCATCGGCGCTCAGATCGAATTCCTGCAGCAGCCGCGCCGACAGCTCCGGCCAGTCGGCGAGATAGCCGTCGTCGTTGATCGAGTCGATCAGGTGTTCGGCGACGTCCGCTTCGAGCGTCGAGAACGGCGCCATCTGCGCCTGTTCGATCAGGTGATCGTGCAGGCTCTTGCTGCCGTGCAGATTGGCATCGAGGAAATCGCGCAGCTCGTCGCTGTCGGCATTGCTCTTGCCGCTGACCGACGGCGGTTCGTCGTAGACGTCGCTCCAGTCGGCGTCGACCGGCATCTCGGCCGGAATCTCGCCGTCCTCGCGCAGCTCCAGGCTCTGCGGATCGCCAGTCCCCGCTTCGGCGGCGCCGGCGTCCACGGCTTGCTCCGGCTCGGCGCTGACTTCGGCTTCGATCGGATCGGCGCCGTCCTCGCGCTCCAGCAGGATGTTCGATTCGAGCGCCTGCTCGATTTCCTGCTGCAGGTCGAGACTCGACAGCTGCAACAGACGGATCGCCTGCTGCAGCGCCGGCGTCATCGTCAGCGATTGCCCGAAACGCAGGCCCAGCGAAGATTTCATGCTCAAACGAAAGTTCTGGATACGGACGGCAAGGGCGGCGGACGGAACGGCTGGCGATGTTGTCGGGCCGGGGACGCGCCGCGATGGCGCGGTCCCGGCCGCGTGTCGGCCCGGCATCCGCGCGGCGGATGCCGGGTCACGTGCTTACTTGACGGTGATCGTGATCTTGTCCGACTGCACGGACGGGTTGAACGGCTGATGCTTCCAGTCCGCGAACAGCAGCTGCAGCGTGTGCTTGCCGGGTTTGAGGTCGAGCGTGGTTTCGGTCTGGCCGCCGCCGAAATGCTTGATCTGCTCGGTCGCCGGCAGCGGCTTGCTGTAATCGACGGTCGGGCCGTCGATCAGCAGATGATGGTGGCCGGTGCCTTCCTTGCTGTCGCCGGCCGGTGCGACGCCGGCGCCGGACAGCCCGAACACGACCTTGACCGGCGAGCTGACGGTCGCGCCGTCCTTCGGCTCGATGATGTAGGCCTTGGCGTTGGCCGGCGCCGGCGTGGCGATGCCCATCTGCTCGGCGGCCTTGTCGGACGCCTGCTGTCTGGCGCTGTTCTTGAGATCCTTCCAGGTATCGGCGTGCGCCGGCGCGACGGCGAGGGCGGCGAGGGCGGCGAGGGCGAGCAGTCTTTTCATGGGGGCTGTCCTTCTGTTGGATGGAGTGACCGGATCGGCACGCGATTTGCGTGCGGCGCGGCAACAAGATTAGGTGAAAGCGCCGCACATCGCTATACTGCGCGCCGTCTGCGAGGCGTCCACCGGTTGACGCATGCGGCTTGCGGTTGATCCCGCATCAGCCCGATCCCACTCCAGGCCCACCTTTTCATCAACGCACGACCTGAACCGGTCCGCGGAGCGATCCGCGCTGCAGGCGTTCAGGAGTTTTCATGTCTGACGTTTCAATTTTCGCGGGCCTCGGCCTCGCGACCGAACTCACGCGCGCCGTCTCGGACGAAGGCTACACCGAGCCGACACCGATCCAGCTGCGCGCGATTCCCGAGATTCTCAAAGGCCACGATCTGCTCGCCGCCGCGCAGACCGGCACCGGCAAGACCGCCGCGTTCACGCTGCCGCTGCTGCAGCGACTGCACACCGGCGGCGCCAAACCGGCGCGCAAACAGGTTCGCGCGCTGGTGCTGGTGCCGACGCGCGAACTCGCCGCGCAGGTCCAGGACAGCGTGCGCACCTACGGCAAATACCTGCCGCAGATGCGCACCGTGCTGATCTTCGGCGGCGTCGGCATCCAGCCGCAGATCGAACAGCTCGCGCACGGCGCCGAGATCGTCGTCGCGACGCCGGGCCGTCTGCTCGATCATGTCGGTCAGCGCACGGTCGACCTGTCGCAGGTCGAGGCGCTGGTGCTCGACGAAGCCGACCGCATGCTCGACATGGGCTTCATCCACGACATCCGCCGCGTCATCGCGCTGTTGCCGAAACAGCGCCAGAACCTGCTGTTCTCGGCGACGTTCTCGCCGGACATCCGCAAGCTCGCCGAAGGCCTGCTGCAAAAGCCGGTGACGATCGACATCGCGCCGCGCAATTCGGCGGTCGCGACCGTCGACCAGCGCGCGCTGTTCGTCGACAAGAGCCGCAAGAGCGAGCTGCTGATCCATCTCGCGAAAGGCTACGACTGGAAGCAGACGCTGGTGTTCACGCGCACCAAGCACGGCGCCAACCGGCTGGTCGAGAAACTGGAGAAGGCCGGCATCGGCGCCGCGGCGCTGCACGGCAACAAGAGCCAGAGCGCGCGCACGCGGGCGCTCGCGCAGTTCAAGGCCGGCGAGATCCGCATGCTGGTCGCGACCGACATCGCCGCGCGCGGACTCGACATCGACCAGCTGCCGCACGTCGTCAATTTCGAACTGCCGAACGTGCCCGAGGATTACGTGCACCGCATCGGCCGCACCGGTCGCGCCGGCCATGCCGGCGAAGCGTTCTCGCTGGTCAGCGGCGACGAGCGCGGCGAGCTGCGCGGCATCGAGAAGCTGCTCGGCAAGCCGCTGCCGAGTTTTCATGTCGACGGTTTCGAAGCCGGTACCGGCAGCAATGCCGCCGATCCGGACGACGCGCGTCCGCCGCGTGCACCGCGTCCGCCGCAGCGGCCGCGTTCCGGCCACGGCGGCGGCCGCCACGACCCGGCGCCGCG
>DASSVA010000046.1:0-15689 GCA_035706385.1 Solimonas sp.
ATTGCCGCTCACCGCGAACCAGCGCGGATATGCGCTGCGGCCGGTCGCGACCGCTGCCGAAAACCACAGCAGGCCGAGCCCGAGACAGCCGACCGCGACGTACCAGGTGATTTCCAGCACGTGATGGAACTCGTCGGCGAGCGCGAGCAGCGTGTCGTGCAGCGCCGGATCGGCGGTCGTCATCGTCTGGTAGATCGCACCGACGAAGTAGAACGCCGCGTGCGGCAGCGGTGACAGCGCGTAGCCGCAGAAGATCAGCGCGATCGCCGGCAGCGCCCACGCACGGCCCGCGCCGCGCACGCCGCACCACAGATGCCAGCACGCGGCCAGATACAGCGGCACGCTGAAGATCGCGACCAGCGCACCATTGATCAGCCAGCCGCGCGGCACGCCGATTACGCGCAGCACGAAGTCCGGTTCGACGCGGCCGGCATGCGCGACGAGCAGTTGCGGGTAGTCGCCGGCGTTAGCGAGATGGCCGACCAGCAGCACGTCGCCGGCGATCCACGCCAGCGCGGCGACGATGCCGGCGATGCCGCTCAGGCGAATCCAGAGCTGCGTGTTTGCGGATGCGTTCATTGGCTAGGGCCTCGGTTTGAGTTCGTCATTGCGAGCCGCATCGCGGTGAAGCAATCCAGCTGCGCAATCCGATCGAGCGGTGTCGCTGGATTGCTTCGCCGGCCGCCGGCCTTCTCGCAATGACGAAATCTTCCAGTGATTTCAAACCAGGCACTCCCGGTCATTGCGGTGTCCTGCGTTCGGCGCGCCAGCGCCAGAAACCGTAAGCGAGCGGCAACGCGGCGACGACGAACAGCAGGCGATCGAGCGCGCCGCCGTCGACCAGCAGCATGCCGATGATCGCGCCGGCGCAGAGCAGCGCGAGCGCGACGACGAGCAACAGCGTGCGGCGGCCGCTCATGCCGGGGCTCCGTTCGTCGTGACGGCCTTCGGCATGCGGCGTCGGCGGCGGTTCCACCACAGCCACGCGCCGTTGGCGGTGATGAACAGCGTCAGCCAGGTGCACGCCGTCCACAGCAGTTTCAGCGGCAGGCCGCCGTAATCGCCGAAATGCAGCGGCTCGGACAGGATGATCGCTTTCAGATAAGCCGGCGGTTCGTCGTGCGCGACCAGCGCGCCGCTTTCGGCATCGACGATGCTCGCCGTGAACAAACGCTGCTCGATGCCGCTTTTGCCGCTCAGCAGCACGGTGTAGTGGCGCGGCGTCGAGAAGTTCGTGCCCGGGAAGATCACCGACGTGATCCGGCGGTCGGGGCCGGCGTTCGCCAACGCGCTGGCGATCGCGCGATCGACGTCGGCCGGCGGATGCAGCGGATCGACGGCGGTCATGCCGGCCGCCTGCGTGCGGATCTCGCCGAGCGCGGTCGCCTGCCAGACCATCAGCGCGATCGTCGAGAAACCGAGCAGGAAGCCGGTGACGGTGACGACCAGCGCCCAGCCGAGCACGATCGCGCCGATGAAGTTGTGCAGGTCGAGCTGCAGCAGCCGCGCGTCCTTGCCGCGCCGCAGGACGCCGAACGCGATGCGCTTCACGTACGGCGCGTAGACGACGAGGCCGGACAGCAGCGACAGCAGCACCAGCAAGGCGATCAGCGCGCCGATCACCTCGCCGACCGGGCCGAGGAACCACTGCGAATGCAGTTCGAGCAGAAAGCCGGTCAGCGTCTTGTCCGGATCGGATTCGCCGATCGGCTGCGCGGTCGCGAGCTCAGCGAAGCGCAGCTTCGCGTGATCGAACGTCGTCTCGCCCGCCGCCGCGGTGACGACCAGCAGCACGCCCGGATGGTTTTCCGGATCGATGCCGATGCTCAGCGCGCGTTCGCCCGGATGCGCGGCGAGCACATTGGCGACGCCTTCGGCGATCGGCCGGTGCGGCGCGTCGCTGCGCTGCGCGCTCGGCACGACGCCGAGCGCGGCGTCGATCTCCTCGTGGAAGATCAGCACGGTGCCGGTCAGGCACAGCACGAGAAACGGCAGCGTCGCGACGAGACTCGCCCAGCGATGCAGCCAGAGATTGAAGCGGAACCAGCGCGACGGCAGCGCGCGCGTCGCTTCGCCGCCGCGTGCCGCCGGCACGTTCATCGCGCACGCTCCGCCGCGCGCAGCGTCCACGCCAGCGCGGTCAGATACCCCCACAGCACCGGCAGGCTGAGCCACATCGGCAGGAAATCGAAATGCGCGACCGCGCGCACCGCCGGATCGGTGTGCCGCGCTTCCCAGCTCGCGGCGTAGATGAAGGTCGCGAGGATCAGCAGGCCGGTGAGCAGCGAGAACGCCATCATCGCCGGCCGCCGCCGGCCGAAATGCCGCGCCAGCACGAAGCACGCGATCATCAGCGCGTTGAAGCCGATGCCGCCGAACAGGCTGTGCAGCATCGCGTGCGTGCTCGCGGTGTCATAGGCCGGCAGCCCGACCGGCGTGCCGGGCGCGGGCGGAAAACCGAACGCCGGATCGGTCGTGAACACGCCGACCAGGACGTGCGAGACCGCGAACACGCCGAGCAGCAGCGGCGCCCAGAAACCGCCCGGCGTGCCGCGCAGCACGCGCCGCGCGCCGAACGCGAACGCCAGCATCAGCACGCCGGCGACGATGAAGTTCAGCGACTGGATCCAGCCGAGCGCGCCGAGCGCGAGCTGGCTGCTGGCGTGGCGGTGCAGGTCGAAGCCTTCGCGCAGGAACGCCTGCGCGAAGCCGACCGCGAGCACCAGCGGGCCGGCGACGCGGCCGGCGGTGAGCAGGCGGCGTGTCGATGAATCATGCATGGGATGTCTCGGGGATTTCGGGAAGGTTCGCTGCGGATACCGTCATTGCGAGCGTGGCGAAGCAATCCAGCGACACCGCTCGATCGGGCGGCGCACTGGATTGCTTCCCGTTCGCTGCGCTCGCGGTCGCAATGACGGAATCTCTTGATTCATTCATCGGGTTTTCCACCGATGTCCTGCGGCAGCGCGCCGCCGCGCACGATCTCGCCGAACAGGCGCGCGGTGTCGGTCGCGGCGCGGTCGGCGTCTGCGATCACGCCGGAGAATTGCAGGAAGCTGTGCGTCAGCGACGCGGCGTTGAAGTACGCGACCTCGGCGCCTTCGCGGCGCAGCCGCTGCGCGAACGCGCGGCCGGAATCGCGCAGGATGTCGAAGCCGGCGGTGGTGAGAATCGTCGGCGGAAAACCGGCGAGGCTCTTCGCGCGCAGCGGGTCCATGAAATCGTCGCGCACGTCGGTCTTCGTCATGCCGGGGAACACGCGCGGCAGAATGAAATCGATGAAGCTCGCGTCGAGACCGTAGCCCTTGCCGAACAACTCGTACGAGCGGTCGCCCCACGGAATGCCGGCGCCGGGGTAGTACAGCAGCAGCGCGACCGGCGCCGGCCGGCCGGCTTTGATCTGGCGCTGGACGATGTTGATCGCCGCGTGGCCGCCGGCGCTGTCGCCGCCGACCGCGACGCGCTGCGCATCGCCGCCGAAGCTCGCCGCGTTTGCGCGCGCCCACAGGAACGCGTCCTCGCAGTCGTCGCTCGCCGCCGGATACGGATGCTCGGGCGCGAGCCGGTAATCGACCGAGACGACGATGACCTTCGCCTCGTTGGCGATCAGCCGCACGGCGCGATCCATCGCCGCGACGCTCGAAAACACCCAGCCGCCGCCGTGGCCGTAGGCCAGCACCGGCAGCGGCGCGTCATCCGTGGCCTGCGGACGGTAGATGCGCACGTGGATCGGTCCGCCGCGTCCCGGCACCTCGCGATCCTCGACGCTGCGCATCGTCGCGGTGATCTTCGTGTACAGCGTCCACTCGCGGTCGATGCCCTCGCGCATCCAGCGCCGTCCGTTCGCGAACGCGAACAGCACCGGCACGGTGTACGGCATCAGCTTCATCGCCGGCCGCGCCTGTTCGAGCATGTACTGGAACTTCGGATCGAGATGCTGGCCGTCGATCACTTCCGGCGGGTTCTGCAGATGCGCGACGAACCACGATTCGGGCTGCCGGTAGAGCGCCAGTTCCTGCTGCTCGCTGGCGGTCGGCACGAACGGTCCGGCCGGCAGCGGCGGGCGCGGCCACAACAGCAGCGCGAATCCGGCGACGAGCAGCAGCGCGAAGACGATCGCGAAAAAACGCAGCAGGCGGGACATGAAGCGTCTCATCAGAATTCGAACTCGATGCCGCCGCTGATCCGGCGGCGTTCGCCGAGGCTGACGACCGAACCGGCGAACGCACTGTAGCTATTGGCGTCTTTCAGCCAGCGCTCGTCGGTGAGGTTGGTGCCGGTGACGAACAGGCCGATGTGGCCGATCCGCCAGCGCAGCGCGAGGTTCAGCAGATAGTAGCTCGGGATCTCGTGACCGGCCGCGTTGTCGGAGACGGTCGGCGTCGTGCCGGTCCAGCGCGCGTCGGGGCGGATCGTCAGGCCCGGCAGCGGCATCCATTCCAGCGCCAGCGCCGCGGAATACGGCGGCGCCTGCGGCAGACGCTTGCCGGCGAGATTCTCGCCATCGGCGACCGGCTTCATGTCGTCGGCGAAACGGCCGTGGCTGACGCCGAAGCCGCCGATCACGCGCAGCGCGCGCCACGGCTGCCAGCGCAGTTCGAGTTCGCCGCCGCGGATGTTCGCCGGGCCGGCGTTGCCCATGTAGTTGTCGATGCCCGAGCCGAGCTGGATCTGCATGTCGTCCCAGCGCGTGTAGAACAGGTTCAGCGCGGCGTCGAGATGCCAGGGCGCGTGGTGGCCCTTGAACGAAATTTCGTAGTTGTGCGTCTGCTCGGCGTCGAAGCGGAAATAGCGCGCCGAGACCGGGTTGTAGCCGTCGCCGCCGGGCCGGTAGCCCTGCGTGTACGCGGCGCCGAGATACCAGCCGTCGAACAGCTCGTAGCGCAGCGCGAGCTTCGGCAGCACTTCGGAGAACGCGCGCGAAACGCGGACCGGATCGCCGTTCGGCGGCAGCGTGCCGGCGGCCATGAGCCCGGCGACGATCAGGCGCGCGGCGACGCTGTCGCCGTCGTAGTCGTTGCTCATCGTGCGGCTGTTCTTCTCGCGGTCGGCGCGCAGGCCGGCGGTCACGGTGAAGCGCGGCGTCAGCGCGTAATCGACTTCACCGAACAGCGCCATGTCCTCGACCTTCGGCGGCTGCGTGCTCGCGTAGACGATGTTGCCGAGCGGCAGGCCGGGCGTGCCGAGCTGCGACGCGATGTCGATGGTGCCGCGCGTGTCGTAGCGGTTGCGGTCCTTGTAGAAATAGGCGCCGAACGTGCTCTGCAATCGTTCGCCCGTGTAATAGAAGCGCAGCTCCTGCGAGAACGCGTGGGCGAGCTGGCCGGTCAGCGAATCGATGTCGGCGTCGGCGCTGTAGTCGCCGTCGAAGCTCGCCGACGTGTCCGAGCGGATCCAGGCGCTGACCGCGCGCAGGCGCCAGCGTTCGCCGAGGCGCAGGCGCTGGTCGAGCGCGGCGAGCTGCGCATGGTTTTCGTAATACTGCGGCGCATCGCTGACCGCGACGCGCGCGTCGGCATTGTCCCGCTGGACATAGCGGCTGCCGGCGAAGCGCTTGAGATCGCCGTAGCTGAGCAGCGCCTGGTAGGCACCGTCGCTGCCGAACGGCTGCCAGTTCGCGCGCATGCGCAGGCTGCGGCTGCGCTGCCGCGCCCAGTCCTCGTCGCCGCGCGTGGTGTTGGTGATGTCGCCGTCGTCGGCGCGATCGTCGTAGCTCACGCGCATCGCCAGCGCGTCCGGCCACAGCGTCGCGCCGGCCGCGCCGGCGTACTGGCGGTTGCCGTCGTTGCCGCCTGAAAAACGGCCGCGCAGTTCCGGCGACAAGCCACTGCCGATCTGCGGCACGACGGTGTTGATGATGACCGCGCCGGCCATCGCGTTGCGGCCCTGGCTGGTCGACTGCGGGCCGCGGAAGATTTCCACCGACGCGAGGTCGAACGCCGAAAGGTCGGCGTAGCCGAGCGCCGAGCGCGGCAGGCCGATGCCGTCGTAGACCACCGCCGACGCGGTGCTGTACGCGGCGTACGCGCCCGAGCCGCTGGCGCCGTAGCTGCCGATGCCGCGCAGGGTCATGCCGCCGACGCCGTAATCGCTGTCGTCGACGCTGGCGTTCGGCGTTTCGGAGACCACGTCGTAGACGCTGCGCACCGTCGAGCGTTCGATGTCGTCGCCGCTGTGCACGCTGACGCTGCTCGTCGTGCGTTCCGCCGGCCGGTCGATCAGCTCGCCGGTGACGATGACGGTGGTGATCGGCTGTTCGTTCGCGTCGCCTTCGGCCGGCGCGGGCAGCGGCGGCGGCGCGTCGTCGCCGACCGCGATCGTCGGCAACGGCGCCGTTGCGGCGTCGGCCGCCAGTGACGGAGCGGATTGCACGGCTGCGAACAGCAGCGTCAGCGTCGCCGCGCGACGAAACACGAAAGACATCGAGCCCCCAAGGCATCGGCGCCGGACATCGGCGATCTTGCAGCGTGGCTCGTCGGGGGAACTGGCTGGCGCGGCGTATGGCGATTTTGCGCGAGAGGCGCAGATGCCGCAACGGCGGGTCGTGTCTCACTTTGAATTTGGAATACCCGTCATTGCGAGCCGCAGCACGGCGAAGCAATCCAGCAGCGCAGCCAGATCGAGCGGCGCACTGGATTGCTTCGTCCGTCTCGCTGCGCGAGGCGTCCTCGCAATGACGGCTATCGACCGGAAGACCTTCGCCGCCACGCCGAGTCGTCACGCGACGCGCACCGACAGTTCGAGTCCGCCGCGATACGGCAGCGTCGCCGACTCGAAGCCGTTGGCCGGATCGCGCACGTAAGCCAGATAGTCGGCGTACTCGCGCTTGGCCTGCACGACGAAATCGCAGACGACGATCGCGCCCTTGCGCAGTTGCGGGACGAGCAACCGCAGCGCCGGCAGCGCGAGCGGCGTCCAGATGTCGAGCAGCACGAAGTCGACGGGGCCGGGCACCTGCTGCAGCGTCTGCAGCACATCGCCTTCGCGCACGTCGACGAAGCGCGACAGCCCGGCTTCGGCGATGTGCGCTCTCGCGGCGGCGACCTTGGACGGCTCGATCTCGGTGCCGATCACCAGGCCGTCGCCGTCGGCGCCGACGTGATTGCGCACCGCGGCCGCGAGATAAATGGTGGAGACGCCGAACGAGGTGCCGACCTCGACCACGCGCCGCGCGCCGAGCGAGCGGCACAGCAGATGGATCAGCCGGCACTTGTCGGGGTCGAGCGCGACCAGCTTGTCGCGGAAGAAATCGTCGTCCATCACCTCGTAGGTGCGGCCGCGCAGTCGCTGCGCGATCCAGCGCGGCAGCACGTGGCGCAGGATGCGCGGCTCCTGCTTCGCGTTCAGCGCTTCGAGGCGCGACAGCACGGCGAGGGCCTTGGGGTCTTGCAGGGCGTTCATCAGTGTCCTTGTTGCGAATCGATCTCATTTGAACGATAAAATGACCGGACGAAGACGGGCGGCCAGAAAATGTCGGAAGACGGACACGCGAGGGCGGTGGATGGCGTCGAGCTGCACCCGTTCTTCGGTGCCGGCCGCACGCTGGGCTTCGCGCTCGATTACGAATCCGGCGCGCTGCAGCCGCGCCACTGCCACGATGCGCCGCAGCTGCTGCACGCCGCGCGCGGCGTGATGCGCGTGACCACGCCGCAGGGCTACTGGGTCGTGCCGCCGGGGCGCGGCGTGTGGATTCCGGCGTTCGTGCCGCACGAGATCCGCATGGTCGGCCCGGTGTCGATGTGCACGCTCTACGTGCGCGCCGCCGACGCACCGGCCGCGGCCGATCGATGCGGGGTCGTCGCCGTGCCGCCGCTGCTGCAAAGGCTCATGCACGAACTGGCGGCGATGGGATCGCCGCCGATGGCCGATGCCCGCCATCAGGCGATCGAATCACTGGTGCTGGTCGAACTCGAACGGCTTGAGCGCCTGCCGCTGCATGTCGCGATGCCGGGCGACGCGCGCTTGCGCAAACTCTGCGAAGCCATGCTCGCACGGCCCGACGACGGCCGTTCGCTGGACGAGATGGCCGACGCGGTCGGCGCCAGCGCGCGCACGCTGCGGCGGCTGTTCCAGCGCCAGCTCGGCATGAGCTTCGTCGACTGGCGTCAGCAGGTTCGTCTGATGGAAGCGCTGGCGCGGCTCGCCGAACACCAGCCGGTCGCCAGCGTCGCGCGCGATCTCGGCTACGCGGCGCCGAGCGCGTTCATCGCCATGTTCAAGCGCAGCATGGGCCACTCGCCGCGCGGCTATCTGCGCGAGGGCTGAGGAAACGCGCTCCTCGATCGGCAAGGACTTGCCGGGAGGCCGAATGCCTTCCCCCGGCTTCGCCATTGCGAGGCGACGGCGGCGGCGAAGCAATGATGGATCGAGGCAGTCGCTTCGAGGAGGAATGACGGCGGGTACTTGCAGTGCTTCGCCGGCGCGGGCTCACTCGTCGGTGCCGCGGTTGCTCACTCCGCCGGGTCTTCACCGTGTGCGGCTGCGGCCGCATCAGGCGGCACGCCGTAATACTGCACGCCGAGATGGATGCGGTCGCGGCCCTGCGCGCGGCGGTGGCGGTTGGTGTCGCGCAGCGAATAGACGCAGCCGCAGTATTCCTGCTGATAGAAGTTCTCGCGCTTGGCGATCTCGATCATCCGTGCCGCGCCGCCTTTCTTGCGCCAGTTGTAATCCCAGTACGAAAGACCTTCGTATTTCGCCGCCGCGCGCTGGCCGCAGCCGTTGATCTGCTCCATGTTCTTCCAGCGCGAGATGCCGAGCGAACTCGAAATCAGCGAATAGCCGTGCTCGTGCGCGTACAGCGCGGTGCGCTCGAAGCGCATGTCGAAGCACATCGTGCAGCGGATGCCGCGCTCCGGTTCGTTCTCCATGCCCCTGGCGCGCGCGAACCAGTGGTCGGTGTCGTAGTCGGCGTCGATGAACGGCACGTCGTGCTTTTCGGCGAAGCGGATGTTCTCCTGCTTGCGCAGCTCGTATTCCTTGAGCGGATGGATGTTCGGGTTGTAGAAGAAGATCGCGTAGTCGATGCCGGACGCGTGGATCGCTTCCATCACCTCGCCCGAGCACGGCGCGCAGCACGAATGCAGCAGCAGCTTGTCGCGGCTGCGGTCGTAGCCTTGCGGCAGATCGAGTTGCGGGCGGACGTATTCGCTCATGGCGGCATTTTAGAGGTGCGCCATACAACTTGGAAACGTCATTGCGAGGAGGCCGAAGGGCGACGAAGCAATCCAGCTGCGTCGCTTGATCCGGCTGTGCCGCTGGATTGCTTCGTCGCTACGCTCCTCGCAATGACGCGTCTTCCATTTCAGACGGAGACGCGATCTCCACGGCGGCGGTTATGCTGCGCGGGGTTTTCCACAGGGTCATGTCGAGATGTCGGTTTTCCAGGTCGTCGGGCTGCTGCTGGTCGCGGTCGCGCTGTGCGGCTACATCAATACCCGTTTCTTCAGCCTGCCCGACGTGATCGGCATCACGGTGATCGGCATGCTGCTGTCGGTCGCGGTGACGTTCATCGGCAGCCTGTATCCGCCGCTGACCGCGTGGACGCAGCACGTCCTCAGCGGCCTGGATTTCACCGAGGTCGTGTTCCACGGCCTGCTCGGCCTGCTGCTGTTCGCCGGCAGCCTGCACGTCAATCTCAGCGAGCTGCGCGGCCAGGCCGGCGTGGTGTTCGTATTGGCGACGCTCGGTGTCGTGCTGTCGACGGTCGTCGTCGGCGGCGTGCTGCAGGTGACGACGGTCGCGCTCGGCGAGCCGCTGCCGCTGATCTGGTGCCTGGTGTTCGGCGCGCTGATCTCGCCGACCGATCCGATCGCCGTGCTCGGCATTCTCAAGAAGGCCGGCGCGCCGCGCGCGCTGGAGGTCAAGATCGCCGGCGAGAGCCTGTTCAACGACGGCATCGGCATCGTCACGTTCGTGACCCTGCTCGGCATCGCCGTCGGCGGCCACGAAGTGTCGGTCGCCGAAGTCGGCACGCTGCTCGTCGAGGAACTGCTCGGCGGCCTGCTGGTCGGCGCCGCGGTCGGCGCGGTGGGGTTCTACCTGCTGTACACGATCGAGAGCTATGCGGTCGAAACGCTGATCACGCTGGCGATGGCGGTCGGCGGCTATGCGCTGGCCGAATCGCTGCACGCGTCGGCGCCGATCGCGGTCGTCGTCGCCGGGCTGGTGGTCGGCAACCACGGCCGCAAGTACGCGATGGAGGAACAGACGCGCGAGCACCTGTTCACGTTCTGGGAACTGACCGACGAACTGCTCAATCTCGTGCTGTTCGGCCTGATCGGCGTCGAGGTGATCGCGCTGTCGGTGTCGATGCAGACGCTGCTGCCGGGCTTGTTGTGCATTCCGATCGTGCTGCTCGCGCGCTACGTCAGCGTCGGCGTGCCGATCGTGCTGATCCGCCGCTTCCGGCCGTTCACGCCGCATACCGTGCGCGTGCTGACCTGGGGCGGCCTGCGCGGCGCGGTGTCGGTCGCGCTCGCGCTGTCGCTGCCCGATTTCCCGGGCCGCGAGATCGTGCTCGCATCGACCTACATCGTCGTCGTCTTCAGCATTCTCGTGCAGGGCCTGACGATCGGCCCGCTGATCCGCTGGCTGGAACGCTAGAAAGATCGGCAACCGCTTCGGCGAGTGCGACCACCGACAGCGGCGCCGAGCCTTCCGCCTTGTTGCCGAGCGTGACATACGCGGCGTGGCCGGCGCCGGCGGTGCCGGCGATCACGCGCGCCAGCGTCGTGCGCGTTTCAAGGTCCGGATCGACGAGCGCGTCGAAGTCGCCGTACAGCCGCTTCGCCGCCTCGTAACCGTAGGCGCCGTGCCGGCGATGCAGGTTCCAGCGGCAGACCAGCGGACCCGGCCACAGCGCGCGCAGCGTCGGCAACTGGTCCTCGATCGGCGGCATCTTCGCGTGCAGGCCGAGGCAATACGTCGCGCCGGCCGCGCGCAGCGTCGCCGCGAAGTCCTGGCCCAGCCATTCGCGATTGCGCACCTCGACGGCGACCGCCGCGTCCGGCGCGACGTCGCGCAACGGCGGCAGCGCGTGCAGCATCGCGCCGAGTCGCCGCAGCAGCGCGGCCCGCTCGCGCAGCAGCGATTCCGGAACCGGGCTGAGCTGGAACACCAGCGCGCCGAGCTTGTGGCGCAGCCCTTCGAGCGCCGGTGCGGCGAACGCACGCACGGCGAGATCGGCGT
The DNA here is from genome assembly GCA_035706385.1 of Solimonas sp. Classification (GTDB taxonomy): domain Bacteria; phylum Pseudomonadota; class Gammaproteobacteria; order Nevskiales; family Nevskiaceae; genus Solimonas. Next base: position 11,191 of record DASSVA010000046.1, read on the forward strand.
CGAGGAAATTCGGATTGGCTTCAACGCCGCGGCCCGATTCGTCGCGCCGCAGCGCGTCGGCGATCAGGCCCGGCGCCTTGACGACGAAGCGGAAATCGTCGGGCACCTGCGCGGCATACGCGGCGTACTGGCCGGCGTCGAGCGGCTGGTAGAACGCGCGATCGAGACTGACGGTACGCAGCAGCGGATGCTGTGCGTATGCGCGCAAACCCTGCTTCGACAGTTTCTGCGGCGAATAGTCGTGCGCCCAGACGCTGCCGGTCCAGCCGGGATAATTCCACGACGAGGTGCCGAGCCGCAGCGACGCCGGCAGCGCGTCGCGCAATGCGTGCAGCGCCGGCGAGGGCGCCGCCGGTTCGACGCCGCGGCCGCGCGTGGTCGTCTTGCGCGGCACTGCGCCGTCGTCGTCATCGGCGAACAGCGAGTCCTGCATGCGGCTCAGTGCAGCCGCGCGACGATCGCGTCCTCGTCGGCTTTCGCGAAGCCGACGCTGAGCCCGCGCGGTGCGGCGATCACCGGCCGCTTGACCAGCGACGGCGCGCGCGCGAGCAGGTCCGCGGCGTTGCTCGCGCTGAGGCCGTCGCGCGTCGCGGCGTCGAGCTTGCGCCAGGTCGTGCCCTTGCGATTGACGACGGCGTCGATGCCAAGCGCATCGATCCACGCTTGCGCGAGTTCGCGGCTCAGGCCGTCGGTCTTGAAATCGTGGAAGCGGTAGGCGATGCCTTCGCCGTCGAGGCGCTTGCGCGCGCGCTGCACGGTGTCGCAGTTCTTGATGCCGTAGAGCGTGATCATCGGTCGCCTCCGGGAGAGGCGCGCAGCTTAACGCCGCGCGCCTCGATGCTGAAGGCGACGCTGTCTCAGTTTGAAATTCGTCATTGCGAGGAGACCGAAGGTCGACGAAGCAATCCAGCTGCAGGGCTCAATCCGGCCGTGCCGCTGGATGGCTTCGCCGCTGCGCGGCTCGCAATGACGGAGGCTTTTGTTTCAAACGGAGGCACGACCCGTCGTTACGGCGCGTTGCCGAAGTCGATGTTGATCGGCGCGAGCACGGTGTCGATCAGCGCCTGGTTGACGGTTTCGCTGCCGTTGCTGAAGCCGAGTACGGTCAGGCCCGGCGCGGTGCGCGCGGTGCGGCCGATCCACAGCTGGCCGTCGGCATCGACCGCGAGCGCGCCGAGATCAAGGTCGGCGAAGTCGGCGATCGCGGTCGGCGTGACGGCGGTGTCGCTGTCCGGATCGAAGCGGTACAGGCTGTTGCTGGTGTCGGTGTAGCCGGTGCTGCCGATCAGATACGCGCGATGTCCGGTGACGACCGCCATGTCGAGCAGCATGCCGTACGGATGGGTCTCGGCGTCGCCGTCGTCGAGCAGCAGCGTGGGCGCGTCGTCGTCGCCGTCGATGCGCACGACGCCGCCGTTGTACTGCTGTACATAGTTGTTAAAGCCGCCGTCGGCGAGCACGAGGATGTCGTCGCTGTCCGGCAGCGATGCGAGACGCACCGGATCGTTGACCGGCAGTTCGATGCCTTTCAGGCCATCGCTGCCGCGACCGGTGTCGATCTCCTCGTCGGTCGCGGTGTCGATCACCGCGACATAGCCGCTCTGCGCCGCCACGAAGGTTTGCAGGCGCTGCATCGCGACGTACAGCCTGCCGTCCTTGATCAGCCCGGCGCTCATTTCCGGCACGCCGTCGGCGTCGTATGCCGACAGATCGATCTCGCCGGTCTTGAAGTTCGCCTCGCTCGTTGCCGACGGATCGACGATCCAGATCGTGCCGCTGCCGTAGCGCAGCAGATACGCCTTGGTCGGGCTGGCGACGATCAGGTCGTACGGATTGCTGCCCGATTCGCCGTCGTCGCTGGTCGAATAGGTGTAGGTCGGCGCGGTCGGCGTGGCGGCCTCGTAGCGGACGATCTGGTCGGTGCTCCGGCGCAGCACGAAATAGTGATCGCCGTCGGCGCGCACGACGATGTCGGAGGTCGTCGCGTTCAGCTGGTTCTGCGCGGTGTACGGCGCGGCGGTGTCGACCAGCGAGACGGCGCCGCTGCTGTAATCGTCCGCGCGCGTCGCGACGACGGCGACGTTGGTCGCCGCGCTGTCGTCGCCGTCGTCATGGCCGCCGCCGTTGCCGCCGCAGGCAGCGAGCAGCAGCGTCGGCAGCAACAGCAGGCCAGGTTTCAGTTTCATCGTCATTCCCCTTCGGTCGGTGCTTCGGTGGCGGTATGGCCGGCGTCGCGTGCGCGCCCGGCCACGGTGGAGGCGGTGTTCGGATAAGTCAGCGACAGCAGCCATTGCCGGCCCGGCGTCGGATAACCGTTGAACTGTTCGATGCGGTCGTCGCCGAGGTTCAGCGCCTGCACGGACCAGCCGAGCGCGCCGAACGCGCCGCGCACGCCGATGTCGTGGCGCTGCATTTCCGGCGCCTGCAGCAGGTTCGGGCTGTCGTAATACGCGCCGGCCTCGTAGCGGAACGCGTAATGGAAGACGAGGCCGTGCCACGCGCGTTCGATGCGCGCGTTGAGCTGCGTCTCGAAGCGGCCCGGCAGTTGCTTGCCGCGCGCCGCGCGCACGTCGCCGCGGTCTTCGCTGTGCTGCCAGGTGCCGCCGAGCTGCCAGCCGAAACCGGCGAACGTGCCGGCGCTGTCGAGTTCGACGCCGTAGATCCGCGCGCGCGCGGTGTTGACCGAACGGCCGACGCCCTGCGCGTTGTAGCTCGGGCTGATCGCGTCGTGCAGGTCCTGCCCGAACACGGTCAGCGCGAGCCGCTGCACGCGCTCGCCCGGCTGGCAGCGCGCGCCGAGATCGGCGTAGTTCGCGGTTTCCGGATCGAGCTCGGGATTGCCCTTGAACAGGCCGCGGTCGCCGTAGCGTTCGAAGAACGTCGGCAGGCGCTGGCGGTGGCCGAGATTGAACGCGGCGAGGCAGGCATCGAAACGCTGGCTCGCACCGATCGCCGGTTCGAACTGCCAGCGATCGTCATGCGTGCCGTCGCTGCCGTCGCGCGACCAGCCGGCGATCAGGCTGGCGTTGTAACGGCGTGCGTCGCCGATCTGCGCGGCGATGCCGTTGCGGATGCTGACGCGATGCGCGCTCGCGGTCGGCACGTTGCCGATGCGGTCGTCGGCCGTGTAATCGGTGTATTCGCTCGTCAGCGTGTCCTGCACGAACGCGTAACGGCGGCCGACGCTGAGCAGCGTGCGCCGCGTGTCGGACTGCGTGTCCTGCGCACCGAGACCGATCCGGCTCGCCGGATCGCGATAGTCCTCGCGCGTCCGGCGGTGCGACAGCGCGACCTGCCAGCGCGCATCTTCCGGCGTGGTCGCCGACAGCGCGTACGAATGCGTGTCGAGTTCGGCGTCGGCACTGCGGCTGTTCGCGCGGTCCGGCAACTGCTGCATGTCGTCGACGACGTGCGCGGTCAGTTCGAGCGGGCCGCGATAACGCAGCAGGCCGTAATACTGTTTCGTCGCGGCGTTGTTGCGGCGCTCGCGGTCCGTGCGCTCCGGATCGTCCGGATCGAACGGTTTGAACTTGTTGACGAACGAAAAATCGTTGTCGGCCGCCTGACCGCCGAACGCGAGCTGCACGGACTCGCCGATCTGGCTGGCGACGTCGAGCTGGCGCGCGCCGAAGCTGCCGAGGCTGCCGGCGTAGACGACCGGCGCGACGAGCGTGCGCCGCGTGCGCAGGTTGATCGTGCCGGCGAGGCCGCTGCCGAGTGTGACCGGCACGCGGCCTTCGTAGACGTCGACGCTGTCGAGCAGCAACGGGCTGACCAGCGACAGCGAGGTCGCGTCGCCGCCGCCGGTGTCGAGCGGCAGGCCATCGAGCAGGATGCGCACCTGCCGGCCGCTGCTGCCGCGCAGGCTCGCTTCGCTGTAGCTGCCGAGTCCGCCGCTGGTGCGGACCTGCACGCCGGGCAGCGTCGCGAGCAGGTCGGCGAGACTCGCCGCGCCGAGCGGCGCGACCGGCACGCGAATGACGACGCCGCTGTCCTGCAGCTCGCTGCGCGCGCCGATCACAGTGATCGTCGGCAGCGGCGCGGCGTCGTCGGCGAACGCGCACAGCGGCGCGCAGGCGCACAGCGCCAGAACGGGAAGTCCCTGAAAACCTCGCATCGCGGCCACGAACCGTCTCGGTGATCGACAGAACGGCCGTGGTCCCGGCGTGGCAGCAGCCACACCCGCTGAGTCGCCCGCCGCGACCACGGAACATGAGCGCAGGCCGGTCTCCGGACTCGTGGGGATTTCGTTCGCGGCGCCTTCCCGGACGTTCGTCCAGTGGCGGTGTGCCGCGCATTCCCACTCACCGTTGCGGGGGCAGTGTTCGCTTCGAGGGAAACGCCGAACTTCGGACTTTCCTACGAACTTCCCGTTTCACCGTCCGGCCGAGCGGCCTTCGGGCACCTGCGATCGCCGCCATTCTAGCCGCGCGCCGGTCGCGGTGCGCGGTCCGCCGGCGTGCTCCTGCAGGTGCCGGTTCGCGTGGCGCCGTCCGCGC
>DASSVA010000047.1:0-2017 GCA_035706385.1 Solimonas sp.
CGGTCACCGACCCGGCCTACGTTGCCGCGCTGGAACGCCACGGCTGTGCCAGCCCCGACAACGGCTGGACGCCGCATCATCTCGACGCTGCGCACGGCCGCGTCGTCTGCTACGAAAAAGCGCATTCGTGGGGCGAATTCGTGTTCGACTTCGAACTCGCCCGCGCCTATCGCCAGCACGGGCTCGCCTATTATCCCAAGCTCGTCGCCTGCGTGCCGTTCACGCCGGTGCCGGGCCCGCGCCTGCTAGCAACGGACGACACCGCGCGGCTGGCGCTGGTGCGCGAACTGCGCACGCGGACCGAACACGGATATTCCGGCGCGCATGTGCTGTTCGCCGATCCGGCCGAATGCGCGCTGCTCGAACGCGACGGCTGGATCCGCCGCGCGCAGCTGCGTTACGTCTGGCACGCACGCGGCGCCGTCGACTTCGACGGCTTTCTCGCGCGGCTGCCCGGCAAGAAGCGCAAGAACCTCCGCGCCGAACGCCGCAAGCTCGCGGACTTTCACATCGAGTGGCGCGCCGGCGCGACGTTCGCCGCCGACGAGTGGCGGCGGATCTTCGCGCTCTACGCCAGCACCTATCACATGCGCGGCCAGCAACCGTATCTGAATCTCGCCTGCCTGCGCGACTGGGCCGCACATTTCGGCGAGCGCCTGCAGTTCTGCGTCGCCCGGCGCGGCGGCGCGATCGTCGCGATGGCGTTCTTCTTCGAGGATCGCGACACGCTGTACGGCCGGCACTGGGGCGCCGACGCCAGTTACGACGGCCTGCATTTCGAACTCTGTTATTACCAGGGCATCGAGCGCTGTCTGGCTCGCGGGCTCGCGCATTTCGACGCCGGCGTGCAGGGCGAGCACAAGCTCGCGCGCGGTTTCGAGATCGAGCTCGCGCATTCGGCGCACTGGTTCGCGCATCGCGGTTTCCACGACGCGATCGCCGGCGCATTCGCATCCGAACGCGCCGCGCTGCAGCGGCTGGTCGCCGAAGTCCGCGACAGCGGCTCTGGCGGCGGTGCGGCGCCGGGCGCAAACTAGATTCCCGCGCTTCCCCCGGAGATTGCCATGCGCTCCATCCTGTTCGTGACCCTGCTGTTCAGCGGCGCGGCGATCGCGCAGACACCGGCCGCACCGGCGCCCGCCGCCAATACCGTCGTCGAGTTCGTCCATCCGGAGAAGTTCATCGATGCCAGCGACCGCGGCTTCGGCGCGACGCCGAGCGATCGCGTGCTGAACGGATTGCGGACCGCGCTGGTCGCGCTCGGCGCAAAGTATCTCGGTACCGGCGAGAGCCTGAAGATCGACGTCACCGACGTCGATCTCGCTGGCCGCTTCGATCCGATGCTGCATCCCGACCAGGTGCGCGTCCTGCGCGACGCCGACTGGCCGCGCATCTCGCTGCATTACGTGCTGAAGCGGAACGGCGACGTCGTCCGCCAGGGCGACGAGCGCATCACCGACATGAATTACCTGCGCCAGCAACCGCCGCTGCAGACCGGCGAGCCCTTGTATTACGAGAAACGCATGCTGGCCGACTGGTTCGCCAGAACCTTCGGCAGCCGTTCCCGGCCGCCTCAGTAGTGCGGCGGCACCTCGTCTTCGGCGCTGCCCTTGAAGAGGTCCTGCCCCATCCGCGCGACGCGTTCGAGCAGTTGCCGGCACATCGCTTCGAGCTCGCCGATGCGCCGCTGCTGCGCGGCGACGACATCGTTGAGGTCCTGCAGCGTCGCTTCCTGATAAGCGAGCCGGGTTTGCAGATCGATCAGCCGTTCTTCGTCCATCGTCTCGTGCCGGGTGGTGGGTGCCGACTCAGAACACATATGAAATCAGCAGCGCGGTCGCCAGCGGATTGATGTTGAGACCGGTCTTGCTGGTCGACAGGCGCGTGCCGTCGGCCGCGTCGATCGTGATCGTCGACGTCGTGCTGAGCCCGACGTACGACAGCGACAGCGCCGCGCCCCAGTGCGCATCGAACGCATAGGATACGCCGACGTTCGCGATCGGCGCCCAGTCCGGCG
>DASSVA010000048.1:0-2693 GCA_035706385.1 Solimonas sp.
AGGGGTCTTGCGTGGCGTTGCCGGCGTTGTAGCGGTCCCAGTTCGAGTCGACGTTGCCGCCCTCGCTCTGCCAGCCGGATGCCGAGACGCCCCAGATGAAATCCACGGGCAATCCGCGCTTCGCGTTGCCGTGCGTCATCCGAGTCGGCTCCAGACCTGCTCGCGATACAGGCGGTCGGCATCGTATTCGACCGCACAACCCTCGCCACTGACACGCAGCGACGCGCGCCGCAGCGGCTCGTACGCCGGCCATGCACCGAGCGCATCACCCGGTTCGCCGTGGCGTGCGAAGTGCCCGAGCATCTTCACCCAGCGACGCGCCAGCGCGTTCGCATTCGGGTGATCGGCGAACGGCGGCACCGTCGCTTCCGGATCGTCACCGACATTGAACGTCAACGCCAGATCGATGCCGTGGCTCGACGGAATCGAGCGGCCGGCGAAGCGCATCGGAATGTCCATCACGTACAGCCACGCCTTGCTGCCGGCGCGCGCGGTCGCTTCCGCATAGTCGTGCGCGCCGCGGCGAAAGCCGTCGGTCCAGACCAGATCGCTGAACGCGCGGCCGAAGCCGATGTTGCCGGTCGCCTTCTTCAGCAGACGCAGATACGGCTTGATCCTGTCCTTGCTCTTCGCCGGATGCACGGCGATCGCGCGTGCGGCGAAATAGCTGATGATGTTGATGACGAATTGCGGCAGGCCGGTGGCGGCCTTGACCATCAGTTCCAGCGACACGCCTTCATGCGTCGCATAACCGGCGATCAGCGGCACGGCGTTCGCGCCGCGCGCCGCGATGAGGTCTTCCATCAGACCCGGCAGCAGCGTCGTGCGCGAGACCGGCGTCGGCGAAAGCTGCTTGCCGCGTTTCTGCAAGCCGAGCAGTTCGGCCGTCGAAGCGCTTTGCAGCCAGGCGATCGTTTCCGCGCGGCTCTTGCGGCGTGCCTTGGCGATCGTGCCGACGATGTCGTTCGACGCCTCGGCAATCATGTAGCCGGTGCTGCACGCGACGGCGCGGTGCACGAGTCCGGCGGCGGCCGGCGCGGCGCACAGCGCGGCGACGGAGACCGCGCCGGCCGATTCGCCGATGATCGTCACGCGCTGCGGGTCGCCGCCGTAATCGGCGATGTTGTCGCGCACCCAGCGCAGCGCGTTGATCTGATCGCCGAGCCAGAGCTGACCCTGGCCGTCGCGCTCGCCGCCGAGCCAGTCGAGGTCCAGCGCCGCGAAGATGCCGAGCCGGTAGTTGATGCAGACGACGACCGCGTCGGCGCCGAGCGCGAGCGCGGTCGCGTCGTAGCAGTGGCCGCTGCCGCCGGTGAAGCTGCCGCCGTGGATGAAGACGATCACCGGCCGCGGCGCGGCCGCGGGCGCTTGCGGCGCATGGATGTCGAGGAACAGACAGTCTTCGGCGTACGGTGCCGCGGGGACCGGCCCGTACAGTTCCGGCACGATGTCCGGCTGCACCGCCATCGCCTTGAACACGGTCGCGTCGTAAACGCCCGGCCACGGCGTGCCGGCGAGCACCGACGCGCGGAAACGCTGCACCGGTTCGGCGTAGCGGATGCCGCGAAAGGTTTCGACGCCCATGCGCGCGAATCCGCGGACGCGCCCCAGCCGCGTCGCACGCTCGACGGTCGTTTTCGTCATTGTCGTTTCCATTTTTTCGCTGCGATTCATACGCCGGTGACGCCACCGCTGCACAGCAGCGTCTGACCGCTGACGTAATCGGACTCCGGCGCGCAGAACAGATAGATCGCGCCGGCCGCGTCTTCGGGCGTTCCCGCGCGGCCGAGCGGAATCGTCCGCTCGACGCTTTCCTTCAGTTCGCGGTTGATGCCGACCTTGATCTCGCGGCCGTCGATGTTCGCCGTCGCTTCACCGGCGGCGACGGTCAGGCGCGTTTCGATGAAGCCGAACGCCACGCAGTTCACGGTCGTATCGAGCCGGCCCCACTCCTTGGCGAGCGTCATCGTCATGCCGACGATGCCCGCCTTGCCGGCCGCGTAATTGATCTGGCCGGCATTGCCGAACAGCCCGGCGATCGACGAGATGTTGACGATCTTGCGGACGACGCGGCGGCCGGCCTCGCGATCCGCCGTATTGAGCTTTTTGATGGCCGGCTGCGCCGCACGCAGGATGCGAAACGGCGCGGTCAGATGGCAGTCGATCATCGCCTGCCACTGTTCGTCGCTCATCTTCTGCACGACGTTGTCCCAGGTATAGCCGGCGTTGTTGACGATGATGTCGACGCCGCCGAACGCCTCCATCGCGGTCGCGACGAAGCGCCCGGCGAAACTCGCATCGGTGACGCTGCCGACGCAAGCCACGGCTTCGCCTCCGAGGCGGCGGATTTCCTCGACCACCGCGTTCGCCGGTTCCGCATCGAGATCGTTGATCACCAGCCGTGCGCCTTCGGCGGCGAGTTTCAGCGCGGTCGCGCGGCCGATGCCGCGACCCGAGCCGGTGATCAAGGCAACCTTGCTTTCGAGTCTGCGTGTCATTTTCAGGCTTCCTGACGAGGCTGCGCGGCGATGCGTTCGTCGCGCAGCGCGGAGCGACGGACCTTGCCGTCGTCGCCGCGCACCGCTTCGGCGACGAACTCGAACGAGGCCGGAATCTTGTAGCCGACGAGACGCGCGGCGAGATGCTGGCGGAGTGCTTCGGCATCGAGCGGCGCGCGTGTGTGGACGATCGCG
>DASSVA010000049.1:0-7056 GCA_035706385.1 Solimonas sp.
GGAGCAGCCCGGCTCGTCAATCAGCTTTTGCGCGGCCATCCGAGCCTTGGTATATCGCCGATGATCAATCCTCTGCCGGTCGCCGCGTTCAGATAGGTCATAAAGTGCTCGAGTCAGCTGGCGATATTGACGAATTGCGGCCGGCGCGGACACGTTCCCCCGTAGACTGCCCGCAGAAGTCCGGATCGCAACTGACTCATCGTCGGCTGCGGCGGCGAGTATGGGAAGCGGGTGAAGCTGATGCCGCAGCAGATATCCCGTGCGCTCAGACGAAATGGTGAGGGGATCGTCTGCGGCCGCACGAAATAGCGCGGCGCCGGGCAGAAGAGCGACCAGGCCCAATGTGCATACGTCAATAATTCTCTGGAGCAAATTCTTGCCGCTGCTGCGGATCAGGGTTGGCGGAAGATAATTCCGAAGCGCCCGCGTGATGACTTCCAGTGTCGGATGGTCACCGTTCGAGACCTCCAGCCACCTCTCGGCGGCTGCGGTCGATTCCGGTGAGAAGATGAAACCGCGCCGCCGGCTATCCGCAACATCTGCATCTAGGAGCAGGCGTCGGCCATCCAAGACGCTCGGATTGCCGTGAGAAAGCGTCTGTGGATTCAGAATTTCGTGCAAGGCATTGGCCGTGCGTGCCTGACCCTCAGAAATCAGCAGGATGGCGAGCCGTGCCAAACTCGCATCTCGCACGGAAACCGACGAATTGGCGCTGGCGTTGAGCGCCGCCTCACGAATTGTCGATGACAAACGCGCAGCTCTCACGTGTCCCTTGGTTATCGATGGCGCCGAGAACTTGGGACGAAAGAGACGAGGCGGGAGCGTTCCCGACCAGCGCTTGCTCTTAAAATGGAGCTTCAGTCGAGACCGCAGCATCCGTAGACTGAGATCGATCTTGTTTCGATCCGAGGTCGAGTTCAGCAGCGCCGCTACCACCTCGTTGAGCGCACTCTCGGCGACATGATGTTGCGCCCCATTTAAGCGTTCTGGCTGCTGGGGACCGAGAGTCGCGAGCGCGCGTTCCGCCCATGCCGAACATTCCGCTGCCAGATCCTCCGGATAGTTGAAATTCTCGTCGAGTGGCATTCCATGCTGCGCGTTCCAGGCTGCCTTTAATGCTTCGATTTCCTCAAGCATTGCACGCGCGTAGTCATGATCCAGAAATGGCGGATTTGGCCAAGGCGGGATGGCTTGGCGTGCCATCATGGTCGGCGCCGGGTTCCAGCCGTCCGTCGCCAAGGCGACCTCGAGGGCTGGATTCAAGGCCGCAGAGAATTCCGAGATCGAATGCAGGCACTCGGGTCCGAATGGGGCGCGGCCGAGATAGACGTGGCCGAGCTGCCAGTAGATCCATTGCGGGGCGACATCCTGTTCTGTCAGCAGCATCCTGGTGCGCGACCTCAGGAAATTGCCCGGCAGCCCGTTTTCGCGCAGCCAGAATTTTCGAAGCCTCTCCACATCGAGCGAGCCGACGGTGTGGTCTGGTCGAACCCAAACAAAGAGGGGAGCGCAGCCGTCTGCGCTGTCGCGAAGTGCCTTGGCGCACGATGCAGCTGAGGCATCGGGGGTAACAAGAAGACTTTCCGCTGCGCGAATCAGTGTTTGGCGCAGTATCCCTATCTGGCGCATCGCACTGGGCGGAAGGGCGACCACTCGGAGGTGCGGCGCACCGCTTACATTCTTGTCGCGAATCACCGCCCACCCGTCCGGGTGGATATCCATCACGGTAAGCTCGGAGAGCCAATGGGTGACCCGGTGCGCCATCGCGGCAGCAACCAACCAAGCGGTATAGCGTGTAACGGCGTTACACCGAACCTGCCAGGTAGCAGATGTTCTGGCGCGGCCGAATGTCTCTGATATCTCGCGTCGCAGGACGGTGCTGAATTGCCGATAGACGTTACGATCGAGCGCGGTTATGGGCGCGCCGGTTCTGCTTTCGGAACATGTTGCACTTGCGGCGATCTCCCAGCCAAAATTTCGTGTGACGGAATTCGCGTAGAGCCTTTGAATGTCTGATGTCGGAATGCTGTAGTAGTGCAAAGGAGCATCTGACTGGTCAATTCGGTGTCCGGCGATAATTTGCGCAAGACAGGGGTCGCCGCTCGATGCGACCATTTCGATCAGGACTGCTAACCGCAGGCGCTTTTCAGAAAAGCGCGGCCCGACACCAGCTCTTAGTTCGCGGTAGAAGCGGTCGCATTCCGCTTCAATTTCGGCCGGTCCGGAACGAAATAGCCTGTCCCCGGCAGCCCGTTTGTCGCGGGAACGACATAGGAGCTTTCGTATCCGCTCTGGAATCGGCAGCTGAACCGCGATGTCCGTCTTGGCCGATAAATGAAAAGAACTGTCTAGGTCCTTTGGCGTCCAGAAGGCATCGGCGTGCGGAACATGAGTGCTCCAACTGGTGAAGTCTGGGGTAACCATAATGGCCTCACTGTCCCCCTGGAGGCCGACCCGTTGACGAGTGATGTGGCGTAAGGCTCGCGTGGTCAGCGCCACCAATAGCCACGCAAGTGATGCTTCAGCCTTGACGATTTGATGCTGGTCTAGCGCTGCCTCTGCTGCCCCTGCCAGATAGGCCACAATTTCTTTTACTTCGCTTGCGTGAAGTCGTTCCGGTGAGTGCTCGTCAAGTTGCAGATGCATCAACCGCAACGCTCCGGCGACGGCAATTTCACCCGCGACCCGTCCTGATAGCTCAGGTTGAACGAGCGTTACAGTGGTATCCGGCGGATCGGATTCGTCCAATGTGGACGTCGGATCACGCCGAGTTTCGCCGACGAAGACGCCTCGAGAGGGTTCCCGCAAAGTCCTCGTGGGTGCAGGCCGCTCTTCTGTAGAACTGGCTTCAGGGGATTTGCTTAGGCGGGGCGCGCGGGGGAAAAGCTGGCGTAGCTCGCTTGCCGGTGTCTGCTGCAATACGTCCTGATTCTGGAGTTCGCCAATGATTCTTAACGCAAATTCCCCATCAGCAGTCCCTCGGAGAATTTGGAGGGCCGCGCCCTGAAGCTCGAGAACTTTCGCCCTAATCTCAGGGGTATGAGGATTCTCAAGCGTTCGCAGGGCCGGCCGAATGGCTTTCGCCAAGCGTCTGGCACGTGCAACGTCAATGTCGCCGGGAGCATTCCACACCTGCCTCAGGAACAGGGCGCGAATCGGATCCAGCGGTCGGCCCGTATCGCCGGCCCGGCTTGGCATGAGCAATGACCACACCGGATATTGCTCCGCGTACCCCCAAGTAGGGTCGGGCCGCCGGGAAACTGCGCTTCGCCATGGACGCTCGAGGACTTCTGCCGCAAGCGTAGTCAAGATGGTTGCCAACTCGAAGTGGCCGCAGTCGCGCAGAATCCGCCCTTGAGTTAAAAGAGCATCGGCAAATTCCTTGCTATGGAGGAAGCCTTCGGACGTCTCCACCGCGCCGACAAGCATGTAAAGGTCGTTGAGAGTGCGATCGCCCATGCTGGATGCTGAGTCAGCATGTGACGCATGTGCAAGGCGTGAGTCGTAGTCGAAGCCGAAATGTCACAGTGCTTATCAGGCTTAATTCGGCTTTATTGCCGTTATTTCTGTTTATTTATATAGAGTTATTATAGTTTCGGGGTTCTGATAGCCACGATTAACGTCTAATCTGCTGACGGGATATACAGGACAAAAATCGCCTTCACACGGCGGGGTCGGGGGTTCGAAACCCTCACCGTCCACCAGTTTTGCGAAAGTCGGCCCCCGGATTCCGGGGGCTTTCTCGTTTTCGAGTTGACGATCCACGCGGCCGGGATGGCCGCGCGCCGGATCGCCCGGCCGGCATTCAGTCTGTGTGCAGCGACCGCCGATACAATGCACCCGTGCGCCGGTCGCGGCGCCTGGTTCCCCAAAACGATGGAGCACGCAATGACGTTTCCACACGGCTGTGGCGACCATCATTTTCTCTACCTCAGAAAACTGTTCCGCAGCGAACCCGTCGCGACGCTGTTCCGCGAAGACGAGGAACAGCTGACGCGGGCCGGCTGGTTGCATCGCAACGCCGAGGGCTTGCCGGAAGTCACCGCGGCGGTCGCGGCGTATTTCATGGCGGCGCGCCGGCCGGCGGCGGTCGCAACGCGACCGCGCAGCGAAGAAGAGCTGATGCGCGAGCGCCTGTTTTCGGCGCGGCCGATCGGCCGGCGGCGCGTCCGCGGCGGCGAGCGCTGAGCGCCGGGGCAGGCCTGCGCCCGTTCAGCCGAGCAGTCGCCGGTGCTCGACCATCAGGCAGCGATCCTGGACGACGGTGATGCCGGCCGCGCGCAGCTGCGCCGCGAAGTCGTCGTTGCGAATGCCCAGTTGCAGCCAGACGCAGTGCGGCCGTTTGGCGAGGATGTCGGCGGCGTGCGGCGGCAGATCCTGCGGCCGGCGGAAGACGTTGACCATGTCGATCGGGCCGGGAATGTCGGCGAGCTTGCGATGGACCGGCCGCCCGAGAATCGATTGCGCATCCGGATAGTAGACCGGCACCGGCACGATCTCGTAGCCGGCGTCCGCCATGTATTGCGGCACGTAGAACGCCGGCTGCGACGCCTGCGCTTCGGTCTTGATGCCGAGCACGGCGATGCGTCGCGTCGTGCGCAGCAGTGCGGTCAGTTCGGTGTCGTCCATGTCCATCGGCGTTCCCTGGAAAATGTGAGGCGTCGGTCCGGTTTCTCAGGATAGCCAAAGAACGGACAGGGATGCGCCGTCGCGGCGTGGCTGCGACCGCGGGCGCGGTGTAGCATCGCGCCACGGATCGATCAGGAGAACCTCGCGATGGAAGAAAAGTGCCCCTTCGAATTCAATTTCGACCCGGACACGTTCAAGGTCGGCGACACGGTGAGCTATCGCGTGCCGAGCCTGTCGGGTTTTCCGTTCGCGGCGACGATCACCGCCGTGCATGCCGATTACATCGAGATCGTCGATGCCGGCGAGCCGGGCAAGGTTTTGCGCGCGACGCGCGAGAGCCGGCCGGTCGTGAGCAACGAGGACGCGCTGAGCTGAGCTTCGGCGCGTTTGCGAGGGTGGGGCGCCGCCTGGCCGCGAACCGTATCCTTTCGCAATTTGCCGGAGAGTCATGATGAGCATCGCCGATCGCTATCTCACGCACGAGGTCGGGAACCAGGCGCCGCCGCTGCACGATTACAACGGTTATCTGAGCGACGTTGCGCTGCGCGAGGCGGTCGCGCGCGAGGGCGGTGGCTGGGCCGACGCACATCTGAGCGAATACGGCGCGATCACCGGCGGCGAGATGATCGCGCTCGGCTACGCGGCGAACGAGAACAAGCCGCGCCTCAAGGCGTTCGACCGTTACGGCCATCGCATCGACGAGGTCGAATTCCATCCGGCCTATCACCGCGTCATGCAGCTCGGCATGCAATATGGCGTGCATGCGTTCGCGTGGCGCAACGCCGACAAGCCGGGCGCGCACGTCGCGCGCGCGGCGATCGCCTATCTGCATAACCAGGCTGAATCCGGCACGAGCTGTCCGCTGACGATGACCCATTCGGCAGCGCCAGCGCTGCAGCATTCGCCGGCGCTCGCGAAGGCGTGGCTGCCGAAAATCCACTCGTGCGAATACGATGCGCGCGTGCTGCCGGGCTTGCAGAAGACCGCGTGCACGATCGGCATGGGCATGACCGAGAAGCAGGGCGGCTCGGACGTGCGCGCCAATACCACGAAGGCGTATCCACAGGCCGACGGCAGCTACGAGATCGTCGGTCACAAGTGGTTCTTCTCGGCGCCGATGTGCGACGCCTGGCTGGTGCTCGCGTATCTGGATGCCGGGCTGACCTGCTTCCTGATGCCGAAGCTGCGGCCGGACGGCTCGCGCAATGCGATCCGCATCCAGCGCCTCAAGGACAAGCTCGGCGACTGGAGCAACGCGTCGAGCGAAGTCGAATTTCTCGGCGCCTGGGCCGAGCGCGTCGGCGACGAAGGCCGCGGTGTCGCGACGATCCTGCAGATGGTCGCGCTGACGCGGCTCGACTGCATGATCGGCTCGGCCAGCCTGATGCGGCAGGCGACCGTGCAGGCGATCCATCACGCGCGGCATCGCAAGGTGTTCGGCAAGCTGCTCGTCGATCAGTCATTGATGCAGAACGTGCTCGCCGATCTCGCGCTCGAAAGCGAAGCGTCGACGGCGCTGACGATGCGCGTCGCGCGCGCGGTCGACGCGTCGGGCCGCAACGACGCCGAAGCGGCGTTCGCGCGGATCGCGACCGCGATCGGCAAGTACTGGATCTGCAAGCGCTGCCCGCCGCTCGTCAACGAAGCGCAGGAATGCCTCGGCGGTGCCGGCTACGTCGAGGACGGCATCATGCCGCGCCTGTACCGGCAGGCGCCGCTGAACTCGATCTGGGAAGGCAGCGGCAACGTCCAGTGCCTCGACGTGCTGCGCGCGCTGTCGAAGGAGCCGGAGACCCGCGAAGCGTTGTTCGGCGAGCTGCTGGCGGCGCGCGGCGCGCATGCCGATCTCGATCGCGAGATCCACTGGCTGACGCAGGCGTTCGACGATCGTTCGACGCTGGAGCTGCGTTCGCGCACCATCGTCGAACGCATGGCGCTCGCGCTGCAGGCTTCGGTGCTGCTGCGCGCCGGCAACGAGACAATCGCGCATGCCTGGTGCGGCAGCCGGCTCGGCGGCGAACACGGCATCAACTACGGCACGCTCGATTCGCAGACGCCGTTCGCGGCGATGATCGAGCGCGCGTTCGTCAACTAGCTTTCAGAAGACCGGCAAATGACAGCAGAAAACGGCGGGCCATGAGGCCCGCCGCCGAGCGCGTCGGCCGTTAGGGGGAAGCCGGCGCGCTGTCAGGTGGTGCTGACCCAGGCAGCATATCGAGTGCCGTCGCTTCGACAAATAGCGAATTGGTGCTATGTCGCTGCGAGTGCGGGCCTGACAGGAGAGGAAAATTGGTCGGGGCGACAAGATTCGAACTTGCGACCACTTCCACCCCAAGGAAGTGCGCTACCAGGCTGCGCTACGCCCCGACGCGAGGCTTGAAACATGAAGGAACAGCGGGGGCGCAAAGTGTAGCGAAGGGCGCCGGC
>DASSVA010000050.1:0-6248 GCA_035706385.1 Solimonas sp.
GCCCTGGATCAGCAGCGTCGGAATCGGCGTGCGTTCGTTGCAGTTGCTGACCATCGGCCCGCCGGAGACCGGCGCGATCGCGGCGAAGGTGTCGGGCGCCTCGCAGGCGATCCGATGCAGCAGCATCGCGCCGTTCGAGAAGCCGGTGCCGTAGACGCGCGTCGCGTCGATCTTGTAATCGCGTTTCACATCGGCGATCACCGCGCGAATGAAGCCGACGTCGTCGATCCTTTCCTTCATCGGTTTGGCGCAGCAACTGCCGGCATTCCACGCGCGACCGACGCCGTCGGGATAGACGACGATGAAGCCGTGCTGATCGGCCACGGCGTCGAGGCCGGTCTGCTCTTCCATGATCTTGCCGGTGCCGACGCCGCCATGCAGCGCGACCACGAGCGGCACGGCGCGATTGCCGATGCCATCGGGTTTGTGCACGACGTAATGTCGTTCGACGCCGCCGAAATTGATGTCGTTGCCGGTGCTCGCGCCCGACGCGATACCGGATGTGGCGCAGGCGCCGACCGTCAGCAGAAAGCCGAGCAGGGCGGTGCGCGTGCGCAATGGCAAAGTCATCATGGCAAACTCCTGCGGTAGTGCCAGCACCTTAATGCAGTGTCGTGGACGCTGCATCAGACATCCGGCTCAGGGATGAAGTTCGTAAGCGGTGCGCAGCTTCGCCGCACCGATGTCGGGCAGCGGCAGACCGAAACGTCCGAACAACGCGGCGTTGGCTGCGCCGAGATCCGGTCCGCGGTGGCGGACGCCGCCGCCGCGCGCGAAACGGAACGGCAGGCCGGGCAGGCGATCGCCGTCGACCTGCTGCAGCCAGCCGCGTGCCTGCAGATGCGCGTCGGCGACGACGTCGGCCGCCGTATAGACCATGCCGGCGGCGAGGCCGTCGCGTTGCAGTTCGCGCGCGAGCGTCGCAGCGTCGGCGCTCGCGGTCCACGCGTCGATCAGCGCGTCGAGCGCATCGTGCGCGGCGCGCCGGCCGTCGACCGTCGCATACGCGGCGTCCAGTGCCGATCCGCCGATCCGCGCCGCCAGCTTCGACCATTCGGCGTCGTCGCGGATCGTCAGCGTCAGCCAGCGATCATCGCCGACGCAGCGGTAACAGCCTTGCGGCGCGAATTGCGCGTGGCGGTTGCCGCGCGGCGCGACGCTGGCGGGCGCGCGCGCGGCGGCGATGAACTGCTCGCCCATCAGCCACGCGGCGGTTTCCGATTCGGCGAGGTCGATCCACTGGCCTTCACCGCTGCGCTGCCGATGCCAGAGCGCGGTCATCACCGCGCAGGCGCCGGCGATGCCGTTGGTGACGTCCATTTCGCGCACGCGGAAGCGCCGGCCGTCGGCTTCATACGCGGTCAGATCCTGGATGCCGCAGATCGCTTCCAGCGTGCCGCCGTAGCCGGCGTATTGCGCGTACGGTCCGTCGCTGCCGAACGCCGACATCGACACCATGATGATGTCGGTCTTGAGCGTGCGCAGTGCCGCGTAGTCGTAACCGAACCGGGCCATCACGCCCGGCCGCGAGTTTTCGAGCACGACGTCCGATTCCTCGACGAGCGCGGCGAACACGCGGCGATGCGTCTCGTCGCGCAAGTCGAGCGTCAGCGAGCGTTTGTTGCGATGCAGTTGCCAGACGCGCGGATGATCGTTGACCTTGTCCGGCATGCCGCCGCGCATGCCGTCGAGGCGCTGCGGATATTCGATCTTGATGACCTCGGCGCCGTGATCGGCGAGCAGGCGCGCGCAATGCGGACCGGCCCAGTCGTGCGTCAGATCGAGGACGCGGATGCCGGCGAGCGGCGGCATCGAAGTCGAAGCTTGCGCGACCGGCGTCGCGGCCGCGTCGACGGATTCCGGCGCGGCGACCGGATCGCCGCACGCCGCCGTGGTCTTCCAGCGCAGCGCGGTGCCGCGAAACGGCGCGTCGGGCATGCGCACCGTGCCGAGCTGCGGGTCGTCGCATTCGACGAAGAAGCCGCGCGCGGCGAACTGCGGATCGGCGAGCGCCTCGGCGATGCTTGCCAGATACGACCACGCCAGGCCGGCTTTCTGGCCGCGGTGGAACAGCTCGCGTTTCGGCTGCCGCGCGAGCCACGGCGTGATCAGCCCTTCGAGCTTCTCGCGCTCGCGCATGCGGCCGCCCATGTCGGCGAGCGGCCCTTCGAGCAGCGCCGGTTCGCCGAACATCTCCGCCGCTTTCAGCCAGTGGCGGATCGGCCCGCCGATGATCGCGGCTTCGCCGTCGGCGCACGGATAGGCGCGCCACGGCACCATCGCGTGATTGTCGCCGTTGCGGCGCGCGAGCTTGCCGTTCGCGAGGTATTCGGTGACGGCGATCTCGCCGTTCTCGATCGCCGATTCCTGCAGCGACAGATCGATGACATCGCCGCCGCCGTCGCGCGCGCGGCGCAGCAGCGCCATCAGGCAGGCGACGTAGGCGTTGAAGCCGCCGCTCAGCTGCGCGATCTTCACGCCGGCGTTCAGCGGCGCGCGCGCGCCCTCGCCGGTGCAATGCATCAGGCCGGACATCGCGTACAGCGTGATGTCGTCGGCCTGCCAGTCGCGATGCGGGCCGCTCTGGCCGAACGCCGAGATCCGGCAGACGATCGCGCGCGCGGCAAGCGTGTCGACGTCGACGCCGCGCGCTTCGAGCGCGGCGAGCGGCCACGCGTCGATGACGATGTCGGCGTGATCGAGCAGTTTGCCCAGCGATGTGCCGGACGCCGTGCGCTTGCCGCTGTCGAGCCACGCGCGTTCCTCGGCCGTGCGCAATGGCGGGCGCTCGCCTTCGGCGCGCACGACATCGGCGCCGAAGCCCGCGAGCAGCTTCGCGCAGTACGCGCCGGCGACGTGGCCGGCGAGCTCCAGCACCCTGATGCCTTCGAGTCCCTGCACCGCTGTCTCCCTCGTTGTCCGGCTGCGCACCGATGCGCTCTAGCGCAGGAAGTCGCGCAGTTCGGCCAGCGTCTCGGCGACGTGACTGACCGGAAAGAAATGGCCGCCGCCGGCGACGCGTTGCCAGCGCGCATGCGGCAACAGCGCGGCGAGCTGTTCGCCGGAGCGCAGTGCGCGCGAATGGCCGGCGTACATCAGCAGCGTCGGCAGCCGCAGCGCGCGCAGGATCGCGACATCGGCGCCCGGCGTGACGAATTCCGCGCGCGCCGAGGTTTCGTCGAGCAGGCGCAGCCAGGCACGCGCCGCGCGCTTGGCGCCACGGCCTTCGCCGAACGGCGTGAACGCGTCGCGCACGCCGAGATCGACGCCGTCGACGACGCAGCGCGCCGCCGCTTCGAGGAAGCGGAAGCCGATTTCCGGATCGTCCTGCCAGTCGCCGCCGTCGTGCGCGGCGACTGCGCGTTCGAACGGCGTCAGCGCGTCGATGTCGCGCAGCCGCAGCTCGGGCTGCAGGCGCTGCACGCGCGTGTCCATCAGGCACAGATGCGTGAAGCGCGCCGGCTGCGCGGCGACCGCTTCGAGCGCAATCGCGCCGCCGTAGCTGTGACCGACCAGCGCCGCGCGGGCGATGCCGCGCTCGTCCATCAGCGCGAGCAGATCGCGCGCCATCGCCGTCGTGCTGTAGCCGGACGGCGGCACGTCGCTGTAACCGTGGCCGCGCAGGTCGTAGATCGTGACGCTGAAGTCCTGCGCGAGCGCGGACGCCAGGCGCGGATACCAGAACGCGCGGTTCGCGCCGAGGCCGTGCACCAGGATCAGCTCCGGGCCGCTGCCGAACTGCTGCGATGCCAGCTTCACGGACGCGACGCCGGTGTCACGCGCTGCGGCTTGCACGGATGCGGACGCGCGCTCAGCCCGCCGCCATGTACGGCGCGAGGAAATCGGCGATCTGGCCGATCGACAGGTCGTCGACGTAGCGGCCGTTGTTCATCAGCAGCTGGTCGAACGCGACCTTGCGATGCGTGATGTCCTCTTCGATCGCGACGACGAGCTGGATGATGTCGATCGACTCGAAGCCCAGATCGGCGAGCAGCTTCGTGTCGCGCGTCATCGCCTCTTCGCCTTCGCGATCCCAGTCCTGCGTGAATTCGTCGAGCAGGGCGATCAGTTGCTGCAACAGCTCATTGCTGGCGGTGGTCATGGCGCGTCAGGTGTAAAGCGGATGAGGAAGAAGTTCGCTGGTGAAGCGGCCGCGTTCGCGCGTCAGCCGGTAGGTCGGCGGCACCAGCGGCTGCAGCCGGCCGGCGGCGAGCAGGTCTTCGAGCGTCGCGATCGCGCGTGCCATGTCGCGGAAATCGATGCTGCGCTTGTGCGGCGCCAGATCGTAACGCCACCACTGCAGTTTCTGCAGCCGTTCGATCAGCGCTTCGTCGCAGCGCAGCTTCAGCACGCGCGCCGGCGCACCGACGACGATCGCATATGGCGGCACGTCACGCGTGACGACCGCGTGCGCGGCGATGATCGCGCCGTCGCCGACCGTCAGGCCGCGTTTGACGAATGCACCGGCGCCGATCCAGACGTCGTGGCCGATCGTCGTGGCGCCGGGCATCCGGTAGGTCTCCGGCGCGTCCTCGTCGGGTGCCAGCCGTTCGAATTCCTCGAGCTGGTAGAAATGCGGCAGGTGCGCGCGGCGCGTGAACGAGAACGGATGCGTCGTGAACTGGTCGACCGGATGCTCGGGCGCGCCGACGATCACCGATTCGGCGATCGAGCAGTAGCGACCGAGCCGCGTGCCGTAGAGGCTCGATGTGTAGTGACCGTTGATGTAACTGAACGCGCCGAGCGTGCAGTTCTTGATGCGGCGCGGATCGAAGACATAGGCCGGCCGCTCGTAGACGAGCTGGCCGGTGATGCCCTTGCCTTCGATGACGCACAGGCCGCGTTCGAGCAGATCGGCGGGCGTCAGGCCGCCGGGACGTTGTTCGGCCGCCGGATAGAACGGCGCGCCGCTGGCAGGCGTGTCGGCACTCATCGCCGGCTCATTCCATGTAGCCGAGCATCTGCAGCTGCTCGATGATCTGCTGCTTCTCGCCGCTGTCCATTTCCTGCGCGTCGCCGTCGCGCTTGATCGCCTGCGTGCGCGCGCCTTTCTTGACCGGCTTCGTTTCCATCCACGCCGGCGTGAAGAAGGTGCTCGGCACTTCGCCTTCGAAGTCAGACGGCACCGACACGCCGGCGCTGTACAGCAGCGTCGGCGCGACGTCGACGATCTTGCGCGACGCCACTTCGCCGGCGGCCGGGATGCCGGGGCCGGCAGCCATGAAGATGCCGTCCGGGTGATGCGTGCCGATCGCCGCCGGACGCTTGACCAGCGACGGCTTGAAGTTGCGGATCGACACGAAGCCGTTGTCGCGCAGCACCAGCGTCAGATCCGGCGCGCGCTTCATGTGGCGACCCTGGAACCAGTCCTCGCGCTTGAGCACGTCGACGATCACCGGCTCGCCGGTCTCCGGATCGCGGAACGACAGCAGGTCTTCGGTCAGCTTCGCGCGGAACGCTTCGTAGTCCTTCGGATCGATGCCGGGATCGCCGGGCTTTTCGGCGACGCGGATGTTGATGCCGTTCGACGACGGCGTCAGGCAGCACGCCGTGGTCCTGCTCCAGTCGAGGTTCGCGAAATCCGACGCTTCACGGCGCTTCGCCATTTCGCTGCCGTCGTTGTCGGCCCAGGCCAGATAGCCCTTTTCTTCGAGAAACGTGTTGATGCGCAGCACGAACGTCGATGCGGTGAAGCCGTGATCGCTCGCGAAGAACACCTGCGCATCCGGGCCGACCATCTTGACGAGCTTCTCGATGTAGCTGTCGAGCTTGTGGAAGTATTCGAGGCAGACCGCGCGCATTTCCTTGTCGTGGCCCTGCGGGTTGTTCGGCAGCAGGTCCTTGTCGAGCCACGGCCACGCCTGATGCTGGATCTTGTCGGTGCCGTCGAACATCACCGCCATCAGGTCCGGCTTGTCGTTCGCGAGAATGTATTCGGCGACCTTGAACCACTGCTCCTCGCGCGGCAGGTGATAGCGCACCCATTTCGCGGTCTCGTCGGCCGACAGCGATTCCATCGCCTGCTTTTCCTTGTCGAAATCCCAGGCCAGTTCCTTCGGATCGAAACCGGGAACCTCGTTCTTGATCCGTTCGAACAGTTCGCGCGGATGCGTGTTGCGGCGCAGATGCTTGGCCGGCACGAAACCGGGCACGATCGCGCCGTTGATGCCGTCCGGTGCCGGCGCGGTCAGCGGGAAGTTCAGTGCGGCGATCGTCTTCTTCTTGCGCGAGGCGATCGACCAGATCGT
>DASSVA010000051.1:0-4920 GCA_035706385.1 Solimonas sp.
GCTGCAGGGCAACAGCGACGCGCTGTTCGCCGATCTGCGCTGGCGCATTCCGCTGATCGGCGCGCTCGACTTCACGCCGCGCCTCGGCGGCTTCGTCTGGCACGGCCGCACCGAGGTCCGCACCGACAGCGGCAAATACCACGACAGCCGCGACGGCGTCGGCCTCGACGTCGGCCTCGGTTTCGATTTCACGATCGCCGACGGCCTGCGTATCGGCGCCGGCTCCGAACTGCTGCGCGGCAGCAGCCGGCCGCCGCAGTTCCTGCACGCGCTGACGTTCGAGTGCGATTTCTGAACCGGAGTCCCGCCATGTCCCATGTCCAGAATCTCCTGCATCTGCTGATCGCGCCGCGCCGGGCCTGGCCGCGGATCGCCCGCGACGAGCACACGACGCGCGAACTGTACGCGCGCCAGGTGCTGCCGCTGGCGGCGATCGGGCCGCTGTGCTCGTTCGTCGGCCTGGCGCTGATCGGCATCGACCTGCCGCTGGCCGGCCATTACCGCGTGCCGCTGTTGTCGGGCATCGCGCATGCGCTGGTCAGCTACGGGCTGACGCTGCTCGGCGTGTTCGCGCTCGCCAAGCTGATCGACGCGCTGGCGACGCATTTCTCGGCGCAGCCCGACGACGCGCAGGCACTGAAGCTCGCCGTGTATGCGGCGACGCCGGCCTGGCTCGGCGGTCTGTTCCGCCTGTTTCCGGCGCTGTCGCTGCTCGCCGTCGCGGCCGGGCTCTACAGCCTCTACCTGCTCTATCTGGGATTGCCGCCGCTGATGCAGGTGCCGCCGGCGCAGGCCGGCCGCTACGCGGCGACGGTGATCGGCGCGGCACTGGCCATCGCCCTGCTGATCGGCGCGGTCGCCGGCACCCTGATCGACCTGCCACGTCTCGGACAACTGAAATGAATCCTCATGACATGCACCGCGCGAAGATGTACCGTCGGAGACGGGGAGAACGGGGGAATGCCACGATGAATCGTGTCCTGCGCACCGGCGTGCTGGTGCTGTTCTGCGCGGCGTCCGCGCCGGCCATCGCCGGCGGCAATGACTGCGCGCCGCTCGGCGCGCTGCCGAGCTATCAGGTGATCGACGGCGCGCCGACGCAGCGTGACTACGCCGCCGGCGATTTCGAAGTGGCGACGGCCGACGGCAGCAGCACCACGACCACCGTCGCCGGCCACTACTGCGAGCAACATTACGAACCCCGAGATGGCACGGAGCCCTTGTCGAACCTGGAGATCCTGTCGAACTACCGCGAGCAGCTGGCGCGGCTCGGCGCGAAGCTGGTTTATTCCGACGACAACGATCTGTACGCGAGACTCGACCGGAGCGGCCACCAGACCTGGCTCAAGGTCTACAGCGAGGAAACCGCCGTCAATGTCACGGTCGTCGACCAGCAGCCGCCCAAACAGGTGCTGACGGCGCCATCCGGCTACGACTATCCACTGCTCGGCCATATGCCCAACTACGTCGCCGACGAGCCGACCCAGCGCAATTTCGACCAGTTCGAATTCGACGTGACCGACAGCAACGGCGATCAAAGCTCGGTGACGGTCCAGGGCGCCAAGTACGAGGTTTCGTACATGCTGCGCGACAACGTGCAGCCGAACAGCAATCTGGACACGCTGCAGAACTATCGCACCGCTCTGACCAGGCTCGGCGCGCAGATCCTGTTCGCGGACGAAAACCAGCTCGATGCGCGCCTGGAGCACGCCGGCAAGACGGTCTGGCTGAAAGTCTACTCGGAAGACAGCGAGATCCACGTCAGCGTGATCGAGGAAAAACCCTTCGAGGCGACGATCCAGCCGGCCAAGGCCAGCGCCCTGAAAGCCGCGCTCGACAAGGACGGCCATGTCGCGCTGTACGTCAATTTCGATTTCAACAAGGCCACGCTCAGGGCCGACGCCGCGCCGGTGCTGGCGCAGGTCGTCGCCGTGCTCAAGGACAGCCCCGATCTCAAGCTCGCCATCGAAGGCAATACCGACAGCATCGGCGAGCATGATTACAACCAGAAGCTCTCCGGCGCACGCGCCGCCAGCGTGGTGGCCGCGCTGGTGAAAGCCGGCATCGCGGCGGATCGGCTCACCGCGTCCGGCAATGGCGCGGACAAACCCATCGCCGACAACGGCACACCCGAGGGCCGCGCGAAGAACCGTCGCGTGGAACTCGTGAAGCGGTGAACCACGACACAAGGAGACGATCGTCATGAACTGGAACTGGTATCCCGACGTTTTGCAGAACCGCTACGCGAAGTTCGACGGTCGCGCGCATCGCGAGGAATTCTGGACTTTCGTCCTCGTCAACTTCCTGGTCACGCTGGGCCTGTCCTTGATCGGCGGCATGATCCATCTGCGCATTCTCTCGACGCTCTACAGCCTCGCCGTGCTCGTGCCGTCGCTCGCGCTCGGCGCGCGGCGCCTGCACGACACCGGCAAGAGCGGCTGGCTGCAGCTGATCGGCCTGATTCCGCTGGTCGGCTGGATCGTGTTGATCATCCTGTTTGCGCAACCCGGCCAGAACGGACAGAACAGCTACGGCGACGACCCGAAATCCGCCGCGCCGGCAGCGACAGCCGGCACCGGTACGCCGTGATTCGCATCCACACCGTATTCATCACATCGCCGGGAAATACCCACATGAACGCCTGTCGACACAGCCTCGTCCTTGCCCTCGGGCTCGGCCTCGGCTTCAGCGTCTGCGCATATGCGAACGAGCCGACGCCGCCGGCGCCCGATGCCCAGCAACGGCAGCAGACCGCCGGCGGCGCGGTCGGCGACTACGCCAGCGGCAAGGTGCAGCGACAGACCGACCGTGTCCAGGATGCGGCCAACAGCAAGGTCGACGAAACGACCGACCGCGCGGTCGACAAGGTCACGGACAAGATCTTCGACAAGATTTTCGGTCACTGAGCGCCGCGCCGGAGAAGGCAGCTCGTGAGGGGTCCGCGCGCCTTTTCTCCATCGCCGCCACGACGCCGGCCGTCGCGAACTGAAGTGCCCGCGACGGAAGTGCCAAAGATTCGCCGCCGCGTGTCATGCGCGGCCGCGCTGGTCCTGTGCACGCCCTTCGTCGCGGCAGCCGCCCCGATCGCCGACCGCCACCCCGCACTTGCCGCGGCGCACCTGCTGATGCGCGACGACGCGATCGTCTCGGCGCACGCGCCCGACGCCGCGCTGCCGATGGCGAGCCTGACCAAGCTGATGACCGCGTTGCTCGCCGTCGAGAGTGCGCGTGCCGACGACGAAGCCGTCACCATCTCGTCCGCCGCCGCGCACGAATCCGGCACTCGCCTCGGCCTGCGTGCGGGCGAGCGGCTGCGCTTCGGCGACCTGCTCACCTCGACGCTGGTCGGCTCCGACAACGACGCCTGTCATGCGCTCGCCGATGCGCTGGCCGGCAGCCAGACCGCGTTCGTCGCGCGCATGAACACGCGGGCGCGCGAACTCGGCCTCATGCACACGCATTACGACAACGCTTGCGGACACGATGCGCCCGGCCACGTCAGCACCGCGCGCGAGATCGCCGCGCTCGCGCTGATCGCGATCCAGCAGCCGCGCATCCTCGCGCGCACTTCGCAGCCGGCGGCGACGATCACCACGCTCGATGCGACGCCGCGGATTTTCCGCTTCGGCAATCGCAACGAACTGATCGGCCGTTATCCGGGCGCGATCGGCGTCAAGAGCGGCACCACGCCGCGCGCGGGCCGCTGTCTCGTCGCCTACGCGCAGCGCGACGGGCACGCCGCGCTGCTCGTGCTGCTCGACGCGCGCGAGCGCTGGTGGGCCGCGACGCAGCTGCTCGACGACGCGCTCGGCGGCGCGATGCAATGAACGCGGCCGGCGAAAATCCAGCCGCCTCTGCCCGCCTGCGGACGGCAGGCGGCTTCGCGCTGCTCGCCGCGGCGACCGTCGCCGCCTATGCGAACGCGCTGTGCGCCGGCTTCCAGTTCGACGACTTCAATGTCATCGTCGAAAACCCGGACATCCAGTCACGCGCGGCGCTGCTCGCGTATCTGAAGCACGGCATCCGCCCGCTCGTGAAGCTGCGCGATGCGCTGCTCTGGTCACTCGGCGACGGCCGGCCGACGGCATTCCACGCGTGCGCCCTCGCCGTCCATCTTCTGAACGCGGCGCTGGTCTGGCACCTCGGCCGGCGGATGTTCCAGCGCAGCGGAATTCCCGCGCCGCACGCGCAGCGCGCCGCCGTCCTTGGCGCCGCGCTGTTCGCGCTGCTGCCCGTCAACACCGAAGCCGTGACCTATGTCAGCGGCAGTTCGGTCGCGTTCTCGGCGATGTTCATGCTCGCGTCGCTGGCGATCTACGACACCTTCCTCGAACGCGGCGGCGCGTGGCGCTGGCTCGCGTGCTTCGGCCTGTTTCTCGGCGCGCTCGCGGTACGCGAGACGGCGGCGACGCTGCCGGTGCTGCTGCTGTCATGGGACGCGCTGGCACCTTCGCGCAGCGGCAGGTTCGCACGTCACGCGCCGTTCTGGCTCGTGCTGATCGCCGGCTTCGCGTTCGCCGTGCTGCGCACGCGCTACGACGAATTCTTCGCGGTGAGCCTGACCACGCGCGGACTCTGGGACAACGCGCTTGCGCAAATCCGCGGCCTCTGCTGGCTGCTCGAACAAGCGCTGCTGCTGCGCCCGCTCGACATCGACCCGGACCTGCGCGTGCCCGACGGCGTCGATGCGACGCTGGTCGCGCAGGCCGCGCTGCTCGCGCTGCTGCTGCTCGCCGGCCTCGCGCTCGGCCGGCGCTGGCGCTGGGCGCCGTTCTGCGCGGCCTGGGGCGTACTGCACTTTCTGCCGACCAATTCGCTGCTGCCGCGTCTCGATCTCGCCAACGACCGCCAGTGGTATGTGCCGGGCATCGCCGTGTGCTGGACGCTCGGCTACGCGATCGCGGCCGCGACGGAACGCGC
>DASSVA010000052.1:0-2023 GCA_035706385.1 Solimonas sp.
CGACTTCGCGCAGGAACAGGAACAGCGATGCGATGTCGTCGTCGCTGAGCTTGGTGAACGAGGTGTACGGAAACGCCGGATACAGGTGCGCGCCGTCGTCGCGCAGGCCGAAGCGCATCGCATCGTAGAACTGGCCGAACGACCAGTCGCCGATGCCGGCTTTCGGATCGCTGGTGATGTTGGTCGAATAGATGATGCCGAAGTCGGTGCGGAAGGCGTGACCGCCGGCGTACGGCGTGCCGCCTTCGCCGGTATGGCAGCTCACGCAATTGGCGATCGTCGCCAGATAGCGTCCTTGCCCGGCCGAGCCGTGCAAGGTGCTCAGCTCCGGTGCTTTCGGCGGTGCGACCGGGATCGCCAGCCAGATCGCAAAGCCGGCCGCGCCGGCAACGAACAGCGCAGCGATGATGACCAGACCGCGGAACTTGCGACCCATGAACGACTTCTCCTCTGTCTCGTTATTCCGGCGCACCGAACGCCGTGGGATCGTTACGCGCCGCTTTTCTTCTTCGCCTTCTTCTCGGGCACTTTCTTCGCGGCGGCGGCTTTCCTGACGGGCCCGCTCTTGCGCGGCGCCGGCAGCAGTGATCTCGCGAACGCCTTGTCATAAGGGATGCCGGCGAGTTCGAGCCATGTGCGACTGCGTTCGATCATCAGGGTCAACAGGTCGGCGTTCTCCATGCTCTGCCACGCGAGCACGGTGCCGCCGAGGTGGGTGCTGAACATCGCGACGGCCTCGCGCCGGGCGATGTGCAGCTCCGGCATCGCGCGCGCAATCACCCGATCGATCGTTTCGCTGCGAATGCGCACGAGCTGCTGCAGCAATTCACTGCGATTCTGGCCGCCGCCGTCGAAGAAGCTGGTGCCAAGCCCGCGCCGGCTGACTTGTGCGCCGACCGCGCTGGCGAGCAGCAGCAACGTGTTGCCGCCGGGCTCGCCGCTGATTGCGTTCATCCGTTCGATGAACGCCTGCACCATGCGTTTCAACACTTCGTCGCGCAGCGCTTCAGTGCTCTTGAAACGCAGGATGATCGCCGCGCGCGACAGGCCGACGGCCTCGGCGACCGCCGCGATCGAGAAGCGATGGCCTCCCAGTTGCACCAGCACGCGCTCTGCGGCGCTGAAGATTTCCTCGTCTGAAGCCAGTTGCGGGCGAGCCATGTCGTCGTGTCTCGGGTCTTGAGCATCGAGTTGACATACTAACACAGTAGTTAGTAACGTATATGTAAGTTACATGAGTGTCAGTTAATAGCCGTGCAGCCGCCCGCCAGAAGCGGCCACGGTCGAGGAGGCGGTGGTGGCAATCACGAGGGCACGGTCATTGGCGCTGTTCGCGCTGCTCGCGGTTTCGGCCGCGGCGGAAAGTGCGGCTGCCGCGGCTGGCGCATTCGATCACGGACATGCGGGTTTCGTCGTTTCCGACATCCGCTTCGCGCTGACCGATGCGCAGCAGGCGCAATGCCCGCACGGCCTGTCGCTGAACGTCGAGCAGATCTTCGCGAAGACGGCGGAAGGTCACCGCCGGCGCGGCGAGTCCGACAAGGACTACGCCGAGCGCCTCAATGCCGGAGCCGTGAAAGTGTCGACGGCGGCGAACGGCGACAACGCCTGCGCGAATCCGGACGCCGCCGGACCCGACCCGTATGCGCAGACCGTCGATGCGCCGGACGCGATCGCCGAGGGCATCGACATCGACGCGCATCTGAAGATCGTCGGCGTCGCGCCGCGGCCGCAGGCGTGCCGGCACGACGAACTGCTCGGTGCCGACGGCCGGCGCGGCATCGACAATCAGTTCTACCGCGCCGTCGGCTGCACGCACGCGTTCCAGCCGGGCGGACCGGCAAACAGCTTCGCCACCGAAATGCTGACCGGATCGTGGGGCATCCTGCTGACGCTCGACGGCGTCGACGATCTGCAGAACGACGATGCCGTCGACGTCGGCATCTATGCAAATGCCGATCCGATCATGCTGAGCGCCGACCGCAAGCCGCTCGACTTCGCGACCTATGCGATCGATCAGAAC
>DASSVA010000053.1:0-15473 GCA_035706385.1 Solimonas sp.
CACGCGAGCTGCACGACGACCTCATGGCCGTCCTTGCGGACGCGGCGCTGGCGCACGCTGACCGTCTCGCCGCGCGCGAGCTGCGCCCAGAATTCGCCGTACGCCGGCGCCGTGCGGTCGTGCGCGTCGAGCAGCACGGAATGATGCTGACCGGCGAGTTCGTCGGCGGCGTAGCCGAACAGGTTCAGGAAGCGCTCGTTGGACTGCACGATGCGGCCGTCGGCGGCGAACTCGACGACGGCCTGCGCCCTGTCGAGTGCTTTGATCCGGCTCTCGGCGGCGGCGATCCGCGCCCGTTCGGCCACGTTGCCGGCTTTCGCTGCTGCGGCCTTGGCGGACGCCTTGGCCGGCACAGACTTCTTCGGCGGGGCTTTGACGACGGTCTTGCGGCCTGTGGATTTGCTCATGGTGGGCTCCTCGCCTCAGTGTTGCGTGGTGCTGGCGTCGGCGGCCGGCAACAGGGCCATGTCCGGCGAGCGCAGCAGTTTTTCGATGTCGACCAGGATCAGCATGCGATCGTCGATCGCGCCGAGGCCGGTGATGAAACGGGTGTCGACGCTGGCGCCGAACTCGGGCGCCGGGCGGATCTGTTCGGCGCTCAGCTGCATCACGTCCGACACGCTGTCGACGACCATGCCGACGACGCGCCGCGCGATGTTGAGGATGATCATCACCGTGAACGCGTCGTAGTCGGCGCGCTCGAATTTCAGTTTCTGGCGCAGGTCGATGACCGGCACGATCGTGCCGCGCAGGTTGACGACGCCCTTGATGAAATCCGGCGTGTCGGGAATCCGCGTGACGGTGTCGTAGCGGCGGATCTCCTGGACCTTGAGAATGTCGACGCCGTATTCCTCGGCGCCGAGCGTGAAGGTGAGGAATTCGCTGCTGTCCGCGTTGACCGCGTCTGCCGTGCCGTTCATGGCCGCTCCGTTCAGGCCGCGAGCGCGCGCGTCGCGAGGCGCACGATCTCGGCGATATCGAGAATCAGGGCGACGCGACCGTCGCCGAGGATGGTCGCGCCGGAAATGCCGGCGACGCGACGGTAGTTCGCTTCGAGCGACTTGATGACGACCTGCTGCTGGCCGACCAGATCGTCGACCTGCAACGCGAGCTTGTGGCCGTCGGCTTCGACCAGCACGAGGATCGATTCGTGTGGCGCGCGCGACGCGCCCGGCGAACGGAACCATTCGCGGACCGCGAGCAGCGGCACGTATTCGTTGCGCACGCGCACGACCGTGCCGCTGCCGGCGACGCGGCGGATCTGCCCGGGCTGCGGCTGCAGCGATTCGACGACGCCGGACAGCGGCAGGATGTAGATGTCGTCGCCGACCGCGACCGACATGCCGTCGAGGATCGCCAGCGTCAGCGGCAGGCGGATCGTCACCGTCGTGCCGGCGCGTTCGCGCGACGCGAGTTCGACGCTGCCGCCGAGCGCCTGGATGTTCTTCCTGACGACGTCCATGCCGACGCCGCGGCCGGACACGTCGGTGAGCTGCGCGGCGGTCGAGAAACCCGGCGCGAAGATCAGTTGCCAGACCTCGGCGTCGCTCATCTGCTCATTGCAGGCGATGCCTTTTTCGCTCGCCTTCGCGAGCAGCTTCGCGCGGTTCAGGCCGCGGCCGTCGTCGATCACTTCGATGACGATGTGGCCGCCCTGGTGCGACGCTTTCAGCGTCACCGTGCCGCACGCGTCCTTGCCGGCCGCGCGGCGCTCGTCCGGCGATTCGAGGCCGTGATCGAGACTGTTGCGGACCAGATGCGTCAGCGGGTCGCTGATCTTCTCGATCACGCTCTTGTCGAGTTCGGTGCCTTCGCCGATCAGTTGCAGCCGCACCTGCTTGCCGAGCCGGCCGGCGAGATCGTGGACGACGCGCGGGAAACGCGAGAACACCGCGTCGACCGGCAGCATGCGTGTCGCCATCACCGCTTCCTGCAGCACGCGCGTGTTGCGGTCGAGCTGCGAAAGTCCTTGCAGCAGCGCCTCGTTGTGGACCGGATCGAGATGGCCGGCGAGCTGCTGCAGCATCGCCTGCGTGATCACCAGTTCGCCGACCAGATTGATCAGCGCGTCGATCTTCGCGGTCGCGACGCGGATCGACGCGCCGTCGCCGCGCGTCTCGTTGCGCGCAGCCGGCGACGGCGCGACCGGTTCGGCGCCGCGCGCCGTCGGCGCGACGACGGCCGGCGCGAGCGCGGCTATCGTCAGTTCGCAATCGTCTTCGACCCATGCGAACACGTCGGCGACCGCGGCGCGCGCGATCTCGCCGCGCAGTTCGATCGTCCATGCCAGATGACAGGATTCGGCGTCGAGACCGGCGAACGGCGGCAGCGCGTCGTCGTCGCAGACGATGGTCGCGTCGCCGAGCTGTTGCAGCTCGCGCAGGATCAGCAGCGGATCGTTGCCGCTCGCGAACAGTCCGGGCTTCGGCGCGAAGCGGATGCGCCAGCCGCCGGCCGGCGCGGCAGCCGGTGCCGGATCGCACGGCGCGGACGCGCCGCCGGCGAGGCAGCGTTCGAGTTCGCCGCGCAGCGCGGCAACCGCGATCGCGTCGAGCGCCGCGCCGTCGCGCGCTGCCGACAGCAGGCCGCGCAAGGCATCGACCGCGCGCAACATCAGCTCGGTATCCGGCGCGGTGATCGCGCGCTTGCCGGCGCGCATTTCGTCGAGCAGCGTTTCGAGCACGTGCGTGAACGAGGCGATCGCGTCGAAGCCGAACGTGCCGGCGCCGCCCTTGATCGAATGCGCGGCGCGGAAGATGCCGTTGATCGTCTCGGCGTCGGTGCGCGCCGGATCGAGCGCGAGCAGCGCCGCTTCCATCGCGTCGAGTCCTTCGAAACTTTCCTCGAAGAACGTGCGGTGGAAACGGCTGAGGTCGATGGTCGCCATCGGCTCAGGCCAGCACGCGCCGCATCGTCGCGATCAGTTGTTCGGGATTGAACGGCTTGACCAGCCAGCCGGTCGCGCCGGCCGCCTTGCCTTCCTGTTTCTTCTCGGCGCTCGATTCGGTCGTCAGCATCAGCAGCGGCGTGAAGCGGTAGTCCGGCAGTTGCCGAAGCGCGCGAACCAGGCCGATGCCGTCGAGGTTCGGCATGTTGACGTCGCACAGCACGACCTTGAACGCCTCGTCCTTGGCGAGCGCGAGCGCGGCGACGCCGTCTTCGGCTTCGGCGACGTCGAAGCCCGCCTCGCGCAGCGTGAACGCGACCATCTGCCGCATCGAGGCCGAATCGTCGACCGCCAGTACGCGCTCACCCATGTTCCTCGTTCTCCTCGATCTGCAGATGCCGGGTCAGCGCCAGCCGCCGCACCGCGTCGCGCAGCGCCGCGCTCGCCGCCGGCCACTGCGTGCGATGTCCGGCCCGCGCGCGATCGCGGCAGAACGCCGCGAGCAGTTGCAGCGCCGCGCCGTGCACGCGCGCGACCGCGCCGGCGTCGATGCGCAGCGTCGGCGCGTCGAACGCCGGCGACAGCAATGCGCGCAGTTCGGCGAGCCGTTCGATGCCGAGATCGGCGGGCAAGCCGAGCGTCGCGGCGCTCGCGGGATCGGCGGTGTTCATCGCAGGGTTTCGATGCGGTTCGGTTGGACCATGTGCCGACAGCGGCGCTGTCGGGCATTCCTTTACCGGCGGCGGACGAACGTCGCGGCGAAACCGCCGAACGGTCGCCGCCGGCCGGCGCTGTCTGCAAACCGTGAGACGCGCGCCATCGACGAAACGGAGCGCGCGCGCATTCAGCGGCGCAGCGCCGCGAACAGCGCGTCGACGTCGAGCAGCGTCAGCAGCACGCCGTCGCGACCGACCATGCCGGCGAAACCGTAGCGATCGCCCTGGCGATGCAGCGCCGGCAGCGGCTTGATCGCGGCGAGCGCGATCTTCGAGACCTCGCCGATGCGGTCGACCAGCAGGCCGAAGGTCTCGCCGTCGTGCGCGACGACGATGATCCGCGTGTCGGCGTCGAGCGGCCGTTCCGGCAGTTCGAGATAGCGGCGCAGGTCGATGATGGTGACGACCTGGCCGCGCAGGTTGATGACGCCGGGCATGATGTGCGGCGCGCCGGGCACCGGCTCGATCGGCAGCGGCCGCAGCACTTCGTGGACCTGCAGGATCGGCAGGCCGTATTCCTGCGCGCCGAGTCCGAAGCAGACCCAGCGCGCGAACTCGCCGTCGCTCTTGCGGGCGAGCGCGCTCACGGCAGTGCCGCCGCCTGCAGCGCACCGCCGCCCGGCACGATCGCGTCGGCCGGTGCCGGCGCCGCGGACGTCGCATCCGCCGCCGCCGTCAGCGGCGCGTCCTCGCTCGCCATCACGACGATCACGACGCGACGATTGCGGTTGCGGCCGTCGGCGCTCGCGTTGTCGGCGACCGGCCGGTATTCGCCGAAACCGGCGACGCTCATCCGCGTCGGCTCGACGCCGGTTTCCATGAACAGGTGGACGACGCTCGCGGCGCGCGCGGCGGACAGCTCCCAGTTCGACGGAAAGCGCGCGGTCGCGATCGGCACGTCGTCGGTATAGCCCTCGATGCGCAGCGGATTCGGGAACGGCTTGAGGATGTCGGCGAGCTGGCGCAGTACCGGCTCGGCGCCGGGCGAGACCTGCGCGACACCGCTCGCGAACAGGATGTCGGTGCGGATCTCGATTTCCAGCCAGTGCTCATGGCGGCGCACGGTGACGAGATTTTCGCGGATCAGATCCTTCATCGCCGCGCGCACCGCGTCGGACATTTTCTTCAGCGCTTCCGGCGGGCCGTCGGCCGCGACTTTCGCCAGCTCGCCCTGCGAGCGCGGCGCCGGCTGGCGACCGCCGACGCGCACGCCGGCGCGGCCCGACTGCAGCCGCGACGGCTCCTGCTCGAAACCGCGCATGTTCGGCGTGTTGAACAGCGCGTCGGCCTGCGAACCTTTCTGCGGCTTGTCGCCGAGCTGGATCGGCTGCACCGATTTCGGCGGTCCGCCGAACGCCTGCGACAGCGAATCGGCGAGCACGCGGTAACGGCCCTCGTTGACCGACGACACCGCGTACATGACGACGAAGAACGCCAGCAGCAGCGTCAGCAGATCGCCGTACGGGATCGCCCAGGCCTCGTGGTTGACGTGGTCTTCGTGCTTGTGTTTCTTCGCCATGGCGCTCAGGCGTGAGGGGTGAGGGGTGAGGCGTGAGGGGTGAAAGCAACGACAAAAGCGATGCGCCTTTCACACTTCACGCCTCCCGCCTCACGCCTCACTGCAAATACCCCTTCAGCTTGGTCTCGATGTTGCGCGGGTTCTCGCCCTGCGAGATCGAGATCAGGCCTTCGATCAGCATCTCGCGAACGCGCGTCTGGTCGTTGACGATCGCCTTGAGCTTGGCCGCCATCGGCAGGAAGAACAGGTTCGCGGTGCCGATGCCGTAGATCGTCGCGATGAACGCGGCGGCGATGCCGTGGCCGAGCTTGCTCGGATCGGCGAGATTCTTCAGCACCGCCATCAGGCCCATCACCGCGCCGATGATGCCGAGCGTCGGCGCGTAGATGCCCATGCCTTCGAACACCTTCGCGCCCTGCAGATCGAGATGCTCGCGCGTCTGCACCTCGACTTCGAGGATGTTGCGGATCACGTCCGGCTCGGCGCCGTCGACCAGCATCTGCAGACCTTTCCTGATGAACGGGTCGGCCTCGCTTTCGACTTCGCCTTCGAGCGCCAGCAGGCCCTGTTTGCGCGCGACGCCGCTCCAGCCGACGATCCGCTCGATCAGCGCCGCCGAATCGTGGCGCGGCGGCACGATCACCCATTTGGCGATCTTCATGCCGTGGAAGAACGTCGCCGGCGGCGTATGCACGAAGATCGACGCGAGCGTGCCGAGGATGACGATCGTGAACGCGGCCGGCGACACCAGCGCACCGGCGCCGGCGCCCTTGAGGATCGCGCCGCCGATCACCGCGATCAGCGCGAGCACGATGCCGACGACCGACAGCTTATCCATGCGTCACTCCTTCTCCCGGCAGCGCGCGCGCGGCGGCGACCAGGCCGTTGAAGTCGAGGATCAGCGCGATGCGGCCGTCCGGCATCACCGTCGCGCCGGAGATGCCGGCGAGCCCGCGCAGGCTCGCGCCGAGCGGCTTGATGACGATCTCCTCGCGGCCGACCACGTCGCGCACGACGAAGCCGTAGCGCTCGTCGCCGAGCTGCGCGACGACGACGTGGCGCGGACCGTCCGCCGCGGCCACACCGAGCCAGCGGTCGAGATGGACGAGCCGCAGTTCCGCGCCGCGCGAATCGACGACGTCCCAGCGCTCGGCGCGGCGCACGCGCGCCGCGTCGAGACGGAACACATCTGAAATCGGCGCCAGCGGCAATGCGAAACGGCGGTCTTCGCTGCGCACGATCAGCGCCGGCAGCACCGCCAGCGTCAGCGGCACGCGGATGCGCAATGCCGTGCCGGCGCCCGGCGTCGAATCGAGTTCGACGGTGCCGTTGAGGCGCTTGATCCGCGACATCACGACGTCCATGCCGACGCCGCGGCCGGACAGATCGGAAACCTGTTCCTTGGTGCTGAAACCCGGCAGGAAGATCAGTTGCAGGCAATCGGCCGGTGACAGCGTCGCCGCCGTCTCGCGTTCGATCACGCCTTTCTCGATCGCTTTCGCGCGCACGCGTTCGGCGTCGATGCCGGCACCGTCGTCGCGGATGTCGATGCGGATGTGATCGCCGGCCTGGCTGGCGCGCAGCAGCAGCGTGCCGGCCGCCGGCTTGCCGGCGCGCGCGCGCACGTCCGGCATCTCGATGCCGTGGTCGACGCTGTTGCGGACCATGTGCACGAGCGGATCGGCGAGCGCGTCGACGAGGTTCTTGTCGAGCTCAGTGTCCTCGCCTTCGAACACGACATTGACCTGCTTGCCGAGCTGGCGCGCGACGTCGCGCGCGAGTTTCGGAAAGCGCGCGAACACCTTGCCGATCGGCTGCATGCGCACCTGCGCGACGGTGTTCTGCAGGCTGCGCGTGATGAAATCGAGTTCGCCGACCGCGCGCGCCGCCGCTTCGTCGAAGCCGTTCTTGCCGGCCTTGAGCCGGTTGCGGACCAGCACCAGTTCGCCGATCAGGTTCATCAGCTGATCGAGCTTGTGCGTCTCGACGCGGATCGTCTCGGCCTCGGTTTTCGCGGCGGCCGGCGCAACCGCTGTCTTCGCGACCGGCGCCGCGCGCGGCGGCGATGGCGACGACGATGCGGCGCCAACCGGCTTCGCCGGCTTGCCGTGCAGTTCGTCGAGCAGCGCTTCGAATTCGTCATCGCTGATCGTGTCGCCGCCGCCGGCGGCAGCCACCGGCGCAGGCATCGCGACCGGCGCGGCGGCGCCGGCCAGCGCATGCAGCTGCGTCAGCAGTTCCGGCGACGCGGCGACCAGCGGCGCGTTCGCGTACAGCTCGGCCATCATCCGCTGCGCGGCGTCGACCGCCTGCATGACCGCGTCCATCACCGCGTCGTCGAACGCGCGGCGCCGGTTGCGAACCGCGTTCAGCACATCCTCGGCGGCGTGGCACAGCTCGACCAGCGGCGGCAGTTGCAGAAAGCCGGCGCCGCCCTTGACGGTATGGAATGCGCGGAACACCGCGTTCAGCAGCTCGTGGTCGGCGGGATCGCGTTCGAGCGCCATCAGCTGCGTCGCGAGCTGTTCGACCAGTTCGCCGGCCTCGGCGAGAAAATCGTTGCGGATGTCGTCGTCGCTGGAACTCATGGCGGCACGGGCGTCTCGTCGGCGGTCCTGCGAATCGGCCGCGCGTCAGCGCTCAGCCGGGAGTCGGACTTCTACACACCGAGGCTGGCGAGCAGCGCATCGGCATCCTGCTGGCTCGTCGTCACCTGACCCGGAACCGCGGGCCCGGCGAGAACGGCCTGCCCTTCCGGTATCGGCAGCGGCGCCGCAGTCTTGAGATGCGTCGCGTGTGCGCCGAGCAGTTCGAGCAGCGCGCCTTCGACGTCTTCGACGAGCGCGATGATGCGCTTGATGATCTGGCCGGTGAGGTCCTGGTATTCCTGCGCGATCGCCAGCTCGTTGAGCCGTTCGCGCAGCATCGCGGCGTCGTCGAACAGCGCCGCGCGGCGCGGGTCCGCTGCGTCGAGCGTCTCCGCCGCGAGGGCGATCCGCTGCGTCACGCCACGCATCTGGTCGACGATGTCGAGCGTGCGGTGCGCGGCGTCCTCGGTCATCTTCACGACGTGGCGCAGCCGATGGCGCGCATCGGGCATCGCATCGCCGGCGATCCGCGCGAGGCGGTCGTCGAGCCGCAGTTCGACGACCGCCGTGTGCAGCCGCCGCGTCAGCTCGGCGACCTGGCGGTAGAACGCGTGATCCTGCATCTGCAGCAGCTCGGCGAGCGCCGGCGGCGCGTCGACGCTGCCGCCGCTTTCGAGGCGCTCGATCCAGTTGCGCAGCGCGCGGATCAGCGCGCCGCGGTCTTCCACGGAGGCGGACATGGTCAGGCCGCTTCCGCGATTCTCTGGAAGATCTTGTCGATCTTCTCTTTCAGCGTCGCCGCGTTGAACGGCTTGATGATGTAGCCGTTCACGCCAGCCTGCGCGGCCTCGATGATCTGTTCGCGCTGCGCTTCGGCCGTCACCATCAGCACCGGCGTCCTGGCAATCCGCACGTCGCCGCGGACGCTGCGCAGCAGTTCGATGCCGGTCATGCCCGGCATGTTCCAGTCGGTGACGACGAAATCGAAGCTGCCGGCCTGCAGCAGCGGCCATGCGCTCTTGCCGTCGTCGGCTTCGGTGATGTTGGTGTAACCGAGGTCGCCGAGCAGATTGCGGACGATGCGCCGCATCGTCGAGAAATCGTCGACGACCAGGATTTTCATGTTCTTGTCCATTTTTTGGCCTCTGCTCCGTCACGCTGCGAACGTCTGCGAAAAATT
This sequence comes from Solimonas sp., assembly GCA_035706385.1. Taxonomy (GTDB): domain Bacteria; phylum Pseudomonadota; class Gammaproteobacteria; order Nevskiales; family Nevskiaceae; genus Solimonas. The sequence goes on from DASSVA010000053.1 coordinate 8,891, forward strand.
CCCGGCTCGATCCTTCTCCCCGCGTGCGGGGAGAAGGTGCCCGAAGGGCGGATGAGGGGCATTGCGTCACCCCAACCCTCTCCCCGCATGCGGGGAGAGGGAGAACGGACGGCGGTAGCCCTCATATAGCGACCGCTTCCCGCCAGAACTTGAGCCGCGCGCGCAGCCGCAGCAGCGCCTGGCCGTGAATCTGGCAGACGCGGCTCTCGCTGACCTTGAGCACGGCGCCGATCTCGCGCAGGTTCAGTTCGCGCTCGTAGTACATCGACAGCACCAGCCGCTCGCGCTCCGGCAGTTCGGCGATCGCCTGCGCCAGCTCGCGCTGGAATTCGTCGTTCTGCAGATGCTGCAGCGGGCCGATGCCGTGATCGGGCGCGTCGACCGTCTCGTCGCCGTCCTCGCCGCCGTGATCGATGCTCAGCACCTGGCAGCGCGCCGCGTCCTGGACGATCGCGTGGAACTCGGCGAGCCCGATCTTCAGGTGCTCGGCGATCTCGTGATCGCGCGCTTCGCGGCCATGCTGCTGTTCGAGCTTGCGGATCGCGTCGGACACCGCGCGTTCGCGGCGATGCACCGAGCGCGGCGCCCAGTCGGTCTGGCGCAGTTCGTCGAGCATCGCGCCGCGGATGCGGATGCCGGCATAAGTCTCGAACGACGCGCCGCGCGTGCCGCTGTAATGGCGCGCCGCCTCGATCAAGCCGATCACGCCGGCCTGGATCAGATCGTCGACCTCGACGCTGGCCGGCAGCCGCGCGGCGAGATGATGGGCGATGCGCTTGACCAGATCGGCGTGCTGGCGCACCAGCGCGGTTTCGTCGACCGCTTCGGGTGCGGTCATCGCAACGGCCATGTTCATGCGGGAACTCCTGCCGGCGCGTCGCCGGCTGCCACCAGACGTTCGACGAAGAATTCGAGATTGCCGCGCGCACCGAGCGGCAGGCCCCAGCTCGCCGCGGTCTGCGCGAGATTGCGGAACGCCAGCGCGCTGGTCGCCGCCGGATACGCGTCGACGACCGCGCGCTGGCGGCGCACCGCGCGCTTCAGCCACTCGTCGTGCGGGATGAAGCCGACGCTGCTCAGCGTGACGTCGAGAAAACGCTCGGCGACGCGGCGCAGGTTCTCGAAGATCTCGCGCGCCTCGCGCGGCGTATGGACCTGATTGGCGAGCACGTGCACGCGGTGGATGCCGCGTTCGCGGTTCAGCACCTTGATCAGCGCGTACGCATCGGTCAGCGATTGCGGATCGGACGTGACGACGACGATCACCTGCTGCGACGCATGGCTGAACGTGATGACGCTGTCGGCGATGCCGGCGGCGGTGTCGACGATCAGCGTGTCGAGCGGCCGTTGCAGTTCCGAGAACGCGCGCACGAGGCCGGCGTGCTCGGCGCCGGACAGTTCCGCCATGTTGCGCTTGCCGCTCGACGCCGGAATCACCATCACGCCGGCCGGCCCTTCGATCAGCGTGTCGTCGAGCACGCATTCGCCGGCGATCACGTGCGAAAGGTTGTACGCCGGCTGCAGACCGAGCATGACATCGACGTTGGCCAGACCGAGATCGCCGTCGAGCAGCATCACGCGCTTGCCGCCCTGCGCCATCGACACCGCGAGATTGACCGACACCGAGGTCTTGCCGACGCCGCCCTTGCCGCTGGTGACGGCGACGACCTGCACCGGCTTCGGCGCGCGCAGCCGTCGCAGGCCGGCCGCCTGTCCGCCGTGGACGTTCGCTTCACTGTGCGGCATGGACGGCTCCGAACTGCAGCGCGAGCGTCGCGTCGTCGATCCGCGCCGGCGTCGTGCGCGCGAGCTGCATCGCGCGCAGCACCAGCGAATTCGCGCGGCCGGGTTCGATGTCCTCGGGCACGCGCTGGCCGTCACAGCCATAGGCGACCGGCAGCTTGTGGCGGATCACCGCCGACAGCGCGCCGCCGATGCGCAGCGTCTCGTCGAGCTTGGTGATGACGCAGGCGGCCGGCGCGGCTTTCGCGTAGCGGCGGATCACGTCGTCGAGATCGGCGGCGTGGCTGTTCGCCGACAGCACCAGCCAGCTGCGGATCTTCGCGCTCGCCGACGCCATCGTGCCGAGCTGCGCCTGCAGCTTGGCGTCGCGCGGACCGATGCCGGCGGTGTCGATCAACACCAGCTTGCGGTCGGCGAGCCGCGCCAGCACCGCGCGCAGCTCGTCGGCAGTGGCCGCGGTCTGCACCGGCACGCCGAGCAGGCGGCCGTAGTTGAACAATTGTTCCTGCGCGCCGACGCGGAAATGATCGGTCGTCACCAGCGCCAGATCGCGCGTGCCGTGCAGCTCGGCGTAGCGCGCGGCGAGCTTGGCGATCGTCGTCGTCTTGCCGACGCCGGTCGGACCGACCAGCGCGATGATGCCGCCGTCGTGAATCGCGTCGGCGGCCGCGACCGGAATGCGCCGCGACAGCAGGCCGAGCGGCAGGAAGCGCGCGCGTTCGGCGTCGCCGGCCGCGGCGGCCGGCAGCTCGGCGATGATCTCGCGCGCGAGGCGCGGTTCGATGCCGAGGTTGATCATCGTCTGCAGCGTGCGCAGCTTCTGCGGATGCTCCTGCAGTTCGCGCCACGCCATGCCGGCGATCTGCGTTTCGAGCATGCGCTTCATGCCGCCGAGTTCGCGGCGCAGCTGCTGCAATTCCGGCGCGGCCGGCGCGGCGATCGGCGTCGCGGCCGGTCGCACGTCCTCGCCGCGATCCGGCTTCGGCGTTTCCGGCGGCGGCTCGGGCGGCGCATTGCGGCGCACGGCCTGCTGCATCAGCGCCGCGTCGTAGTCGGTCGCGGCGACCACTTCGACGCCACCGGCGACGCGATGGTTCGACAGGATCACCGCGTCGGCACCCTGCTCCTCCCGCACCATGCGGATCGCGTCGCGCATGTTCTTCGCCAGGAACCGTTTGATCTTCATTTCAGTTCTTCTTCATCGCCTCAGGCAATCGCGCCGACCATGCGGATCTGCTTGTTGTCCGGAACCTCGTCGAACGACAGCACGTGCAATCCGGGGACGGTCTGACGCGTGAATCGGGCGAGCAGCGGACGCAGCGCGTTCGGCACCAGCAGCACCGCCGGTTGCCCGGCCTGCTCCTGCTTGCGTGCACCGTCCGTCAGGGACCGGTGCATGCGTTCGGCCAGTCCCGGTTCGATCGCCGTGCCGCCGCTCTTGAGCGAGTCCTGCAGGACTTGTTCCAGCGGCGCGCCGAGCGTCAGCACCGGCAGTTCCGGCGCCATGCCGTTGATCTCCTGCACGATCTGGCGGCCGAGCGCGACGCGCACATGGCCGGCGAGCGCGACGGGATCCTGACTGCGCGGCGCGGCCTCCGCCAAAGCTTCGGCGATCACGCGCAGATGGCGGATCGGCACGCGCTCGGCGAGCAGGTTCTGCAGCACGCGCGTGAAGACATTGAGCGGCACGAGCTTCGGCACCAGATCCTCGGCGAGCTTCGGCGCGTGCCGGGCGAGCTGCGTGACCAGCGCCTGCGCCTCGTCGTGGCCGAACAGTTCGTGCGCGTGGTTCTGGATCACCTGCGACAGATGCGTGGCGACCACCGTCGAACAGTCGACGACGCTGTAGCCGAGCGTCTGCGCGTGTTCGCGCGCGCCGCGTTCGATCCACACCGCCGGCATGCCGAACGACGGATCGACGGTCTGGATGCCGTCGAGCGTGCCGAACACGCGACCGGGATTCAGCGCGAGATCGCGATCCGGGTAGACCTGGCTTTCTGCGACCGGCACGCCATGCACGAGCAGGCGATAGCTCGATGGCTGCAGTTCGAGGTTGTCGCGGATGTGCACCGGCGGGATCAGGAAACCGAGATCCTGCGTGATCTTCCTGCGCACGCCCTTGATGCGCGCCATCAGTTCGCCGCCCTGGCGCGCGTCGACCATCGGGATCAGCCGGTAGCCGACTTCGAGGCCGATCGCGTCGGTGCGGCCGATGTCATCCCAGCCGAGCTCGGCCGGCGCGCTCGGCGCGGCCGGCGGCGGCGGCGCGCTCGCCACGGCGCGCTGCTTTTTCGCGAGCAGCCAGGCGATCGCGCCGCAGGCCGCGGCCAGCAGCAGGAACACGAGGTTCGGCATGCCCGGCACGAAACCGATCAGCGCCAGCACGGTCGCGGCGATCGCCAGCACGCGCGGCTGGCCGAACACCTGGCCGACGACCTGCTGCGACATGTCCTGCGACTTCGACATTCGCGTGACGAGCACCGCGACGCCGGTCGACAGCAGCAGCGCCGGCACCTGCGCGACGAGACCGTCGCCGATCGCCAGCAGCGTGTAGTTCTTCAGCGCGTCGCCGAGCGCCAGGCCATGCTGCATCGTGCCGATGATCAGGCCGCCGATGACATTGATGACGAGGATCATGATGCCGGCGAGCGCGTCGCCGCGGATGAACTTGCTGGCGCCGTCCATCGAACCGTAGAAGTCGGCTTCCTCGCGGACCTCGTTGCGCCGCTCGCGCGCTTCCTCGCGCGTCATCAGGCCGGCGTTGAGATCGGCGTCGATCGCCATCTGCTTGCCGGGCAGCGAATCGAGGATGAAGCGCGCCGACACTTCCGAGACGCGCTCGGCGCCCTTGGTGACGACCATGAAGTTGACGATCGTCAGGATCACGAACACGACGAAGCCGACGGCATAGTTGTCGCCGACGACGAAATTGCCGAACGCCTCGATCACGCGGCCGGCGGCGTGCGTGCCCTCGTGGCCGTGCAGCAGCACGACGCGCGTCGACGCGACGTTCAGCGCGAGCCGCAGCAAGGTGACGAACAGCAGCACCGTCGGGAACGCCGAGAAATCCATCGGCCGCAGCACGTAGACGACGCCGAGCAGCACGACGATCGCGATCGCGATGTTCAGCGTGAACATCAGGTCGAGCACCGGCGGCGCCAGCGGCACGACCATCATCGCCAGCACCATCAGCAGCAGGATCGGCGCGGCGAGGCCCTTGCGCTCGGCGCCACGGAGTTTGTCGAGCAAGGCGGCGAAGTTCATCGCGCGGCGCCTGCCCGGCGCGCCACCGAAACGCGCCGTGCAATATGTGACGCCCCTCCGCCCGCTCGCGGGGGGAGGGGTCGGGGGAGGTGGGAGCCTGGACAGGTAAACAACTTCCCGGTGCGCGCAGCCCCCACCTCACCCAAGCCTCTCCGCCCCGAGGCGGAGAGGGCTATTCCGGTTGCAAGGTTCAGTAACTTGTCACGGCGCGTCATGAGCAAGGTCAGTCATCGATCTGCCCGTCCGGCACGTCGCCGACTTCGGGTGCCGGCGGCGGTGCAGTCCCTGTGCCAGACCCGCTCGCGTATGCCTTCAGCTGGTAGACGTAACTCAGCACCTGCGCGACCGCCGAATACAGCGCGACCGGCACTTCGGCGTCGAGCGCGGCGCCGCGGTACAGCGCGCGCGCCAGCGGCGGCGCCTCGACGATCGCGACGTTCGCGCTGCGCGCCGCCTCGCGAATCGCCAGCGCGACCTCGTCGACGCCCTTGGCGACGACACGCGGCGCGCGCATCTTCGGCGCGTCGTATTTCAGCGCGACCGCGTAATGCGTCGGGTTGACGATCACCACGTCGGCGGTCGGTACCGCCGCGATCATCCGCCTGCGCGAACGCTCGGCCTGCAAGCGTCGCAGACGGCCCTTCACTTCCGGGCTGCCTTCGGCCTGCTTGTATTCGTCGCGCACTTCCTGGCGCGTCATCCGCAGCTTCTTGGCATGCGCGAACCACTGGTACGGCGCGTCGATCGCCGCGATCACGATCAGGCCACCGGCCAGCCACGCGAGCAGCGACAGCGTCAGCGCGACGCCGTCGCCGAGCGCGGCGGCGGTATCCATCCGCGCCAGCGCCAGAAAATCGTCACGGTGTTTCCACAAGAACGCCGCGCCGAGCGCGCCGAGCAACGCCGCCTTGCCGATGCCTTTGATGAGTTCGACGAGCGACTGCATCGAGAACAGGCGGCCGATGCCGGCGATCGGGTTGATCCGCGCGGCATCGAAGCGCAGCGCCTTGACCGAGAAATTCCAGCCGCCGAGCGCGAGCGGCCCGACGATCGCCGCGATCATGCCGACCGCGAGCAGCGGCAGCACGATCGCGAACGCGCGGACCACCAGCTCGCCGGCCCACGGCAGCATCCGCGCCGGCTCGGCGAGCAGCGCCGGATCGGGTTGCAACGCGAGTTTCAGCCAGTCCGCCGTCTTCGCCGCGATGCCGGCGCCGGCCGCCATCAGCGTCAGCACGCCGGCGCCGACGACGATCGCCGTCGACAGCTCGCGCGAGCGCGGCAGTTCGCCTTTTTCGCGGGCTTCGCGGAGACGTTTGGGGGTGGCGCGTTCGGTGCGTTGCGGGTCGCTCACGGAACGCGTCGCGCTGCGGCGCCTCCGCTGTCTCGTTCTGCTGCGTTTTGTTCTTCATCGAGTCTTTGGTTTCGCGCTGCGGCGCGACTCACTTTTCTTTGCTTGTGCAAAGAAAAGTAAGCAAAAGAAAGCACACCCCAGAGGACCGCACCGCTCGCTGCGCGAGCGGAGCCTGCGCTGCTCACGTGCTCGGGGTCGTCACCGACACGCCATCCGTGGCGT
>DASSVA010000054.1:0-2912 GCA_035706385.1 Solimonas sp.
CCAGTCGATCGTCGTCGCCGGCACGTCGGGCAATGCGTACCACGGCTGCGCGAACACAGTGATGCGGCGATCGCCCGGCAGCATCCGCCAGATCTCGTCGGCGGTGTACGACAGGATCGGCGCGATCCAGCGCACCATCGCCTCGGCGATATGCAGCAGCGCGGTCTGCGCCGAGCGGCGAGCCGGCGATTTCTTCGGCAGCGTGTAGAGACGATCCTTGAGGATGTCGAGATACAGGCCGTCGAGATCGTTGACGCAGTAGTTGTGCAGCTTGTGATAGACCAGATGGAACTCGCGGCGGCCGTACGCGTCTTTCAGCTCGGCCTGCAGCGCGGCGGCCTGCGCGATCGCCCAGGCGTCGACCGCGACGAGCTGTTCAGGCGCGACGAGGTCCGTTGCCGGATCGAAGTTGTTGAAGCTGCCGAGCAGGTAGCGCGCGGTGTTGCGGATGCGGCGATACGCATCGGCCATCCGCGCGAGCAGCTTGTCGGAGATCGCGATCTCGCCCGAATAATCGCTGGCGGCGACCCACAGCCGCAGCACGTCGGCGCCGAGCGTCTTCGTCACCTGCTGCGGCGCGACGACGTTGCCGAGCGACTTCGACATCTTGCGGCCCTGTTCGTCGACCGTGAAGCCGTGCGTCAGCACCTGCTTGTACGGCGAGCGGCCGCGCATCGCGACCGAGGTCAGCAGCGACGACTGGAACCAGCCGCGATGCTGGTCCGAGCCTTCGAGATAGATGTCGGCCTGCGGTGCGAGGCCGCTTTCGTCGAGCGCATCGGGAATCATCGACTTGAACACGCACTGATGCGCGACGCCCGAATCGAACCAGACGTCGAGCGTGTCCGTGCCTTTCTCGTAGCGCGCCGCGTCGACGCCCCAGTCGGCCGGCGTCGAGCCGAACCAGGCTTCGAGACCGTCGGTTTCGACCTTGTCGGCGATGCGGCGCATCAGCGACGCGCTGTCCGGATGCAATTCCTGCTTCTCGCGATCGGTGAACACCGCCAGCGGCACGCCCCAGTAACGTTGCCGCGAGATGCACCAGTCGGGCCGGCCGGCGACCATCTCGCGAATGCGGTTCTCGCCCCAGTCGGGAATCCAGTCGGTGGCCGCGATCGCCTTCAGCGCGGCGTCGCGCAGCCCCTGCTTGTCCATCGCCACGAACCATTGCGGCGTCGCGCGGAAGATCAGCGGCGTCTTGTGACGCCAGCAATGCGGATAGCTGTGCGTGATCGTCGCCAGATGGACGAGCGCGCCGGACGCCTTCAGCGCGTCGATGATCGGCGCATCGGCCTTGCGCACGTGCTGGCCCGCGACCAGCGGCGCGCCGGCGACGAACACGCCGTTCGACGCGACCGGATTGTCGACCGGCAGTTCGTAGCGCTTGCCGACCGCGTAGTCCTCGACGCCATGCGCCGGCGCGGTGTGCACGAGGCCGGTGCCGGCATCGAGCGTGACGTGTTCGCCGAGAATCAGCGGCACGACGCGTTCGGCGAACGGATGCCGTGCTTGCGCGCCTTCGAGCGCCGCGCCGTTCACCGTCGCCAGCACCTTGGCTTCGTCGCCCCAGCGCTTGGCGGTCGCGTCGACCAGCTCGGCGGCGATCACGACGCGTCCGGCGTTCGCGAAATTGACGAGCGCGTAATCGAGTCCGGCGTTCGCGGCGATCGCCTGGTTCGCCGGCAGCGTCCACGGCGTCGTCGTCCAGACCACGAACGCCGCGCCGGCCGCGTCGTTGACGGCGAAGCGCGCGGCGAGATCGGCGGCGTCGGCGGCCGCGAACTTCACGTCGATCGCGCTCGACTGCTTGTCCTGGTATTCGACTTCCGCCTCGGCCAGCGACGAGCCGCAATCGAGGCACCAGTGCACCGGCTTGAAACCGCGCACGACGTGGCCGTTGTCGATGATCCGCGCGAGCACGCGCAGCTGCTCGGCCTCGTACGCCGGGCGCATCGTCAGATACGGACGATCCCAGTCGGCGAGCACGCCGAGCCGCTTGAAGTCCTCGCGCTGGCGATCGACCTGCTCGGCGGCGTACTCGCGGCACTTCTCGCGGAACGTCTTCGCGTCGAGCTTCCCTTCGTCTTTCGGGCCGACCTTGCCGTGCTTCTTCTCGACCTGCAGCTCGATCGGCAGGCCGTGGCAGTCCCAGCCCGGCACGAAACCGGCATCGTAACCGTCGAGGCGCGCGGCCTTGACGATCATGTCCTTCAGCACCTTGTTGACGGCGTGGCCGATGTGAATGTCGCCGTTCGCATACGGCGGGCCGTCGACGAACCAGAACTTCGGTCGCCCGGCCGTCGCGCGCTGAATCTGCCCGTACAGGTCTTCGGCGAGCCAGCGCGCGAGCGTTTCGGGCTCACGCCTGGCGAGATTGGCCTGCATCGGAAACGCGGTTTCCGGCAGGTTGATCGTCTGCTTGTAGTCGTGCTGGTCGGTCACGGTCGGCTTGCGGTTCACGCGACGGCGCAGTCTGACCCAAGAAGAACTCGGCAGAGATTCGTCATTGCGAGGAGCGTAGCGACGAAGCAATCCAGTGACACCGCCAGATCGAGCGGCGTACCGGATTGCTTCGTCGGCCTTTGGCCTCCTCGCAATGACGATCCCAGACGATGCAGAGCTTCCGTGGAAGACCGGATGCGCGTCGGCGCTGGAGTGAGCCTCTAATTATCGGCCGCGACGCCCAAAAAGGCCATCGCATCGGCCTTGTCGCGCTGCATCTGCGCCTTCAGCGCGTCGAGCGAATCGAAGCGTTCCTCCGGCCGCAGGTAATGGCGGAATTCGACCGAGACGTTCCTGCCGTACAGATCGCCGGGCGGATCGAAGAAATGCGTCTCCAGCAGGCAGCGCGTGATGCCGAGCGTCGGCCGCACGCCGATCGCGGCGACGCCCGGCCAGTCGCGCGGATCGTT
>DASSVA010000055.1:0-14661 GCA_035706385.1 Solimonas sp.
GAAGCCGGCGACGCCCATCGCCAGGAAGTCCAGCGTCATCGCCGCGGAAATGCCGGCGCGCGACCAGCCGGTGTCGATCGCCATCGGCTGCAGGAATACCGCGAGCGAGAACAGCGCGCCGAGCGCGACGCAGGTGATGACCGCGCCGGCGGCGACGATGACCCAGCCGTAGCGTGGATTCGTCATGAGCGAATACCCGCCAGGCCGCGCCGGTGCGCGTCAACGCGCGTCGCGCCTGCTGGCGCTGCTCCGCAATGAATCGAAAGCGTCATCGTGTGTGCTCCATGGCAGGTTGCCGATCCGGCATCCTTGTCGTCACGACGAACGAGCGCGCGTGGAATCGACAACGCCTTCGGCGGTTCAGATGAAACCGCGCAATCGGGTGAAGGTCGCGCCCGTGGAGCGCTCCTGCATGGCGGCGTGCGAGCCGCGCGGCGTCGCGGATCAATCGAGCTACGTTCGAATTTTCAGCGCGGCCACAGCAACGCGAACACGACGCCCGTCACCGCGGCGTAGATGAACGCGTCGAGCAGGTCCTTGGCGATCGACTTCCAGGTCTGCCCTTTCCAGATGCCGTTGCTGATGCTGCCGCAGCCGTAGGCGGCGAACGTGACGAGGAAGGTGACGTCGAAAACCGGATCCTTCACGGCGCCGATCGGCAGCGCGACGGCCGCGGCGCAGGCGGCGAGCAGCGAGACGAACAGCGTCAGCAGGAACCACTGGGCTAGCGACTTGCCCATGTTCGGCACGCCGGCCGGCCGCAGGTGAATGTAGCCGACAGGCCCTTCAATGAACTTCTGCTGCATGTCCTGCGTCTGCAGCTCTTTCATGTCGAGGCAGTGCGGGATCACGTACTGGCCCGGCGGTGGGTTCGAGCTGCGCAGCGCCGCGGCGACTGCATCCTCGTTCGCCAGCTTCAGGTAGTCCTTGTTGTGCCAGCGGAAGACCATGTGGACCAGACTGCTGGCGATGAACACGCCGATCGCCGACGCCACGATCGGCAGCCACAGATGCACGATGGAAATCATGACACGCCCTCCCCCGCCCGATGATGCCGCGAGTGTGGCACGGCGGCGGCGCGCGTCAAGATCGTCCCGCCGGCCGCTATGTGGCGCCCGTCACCGCGTTGCACGGCGCCGGGCGCGAGCCGCGCTTCAGACCTCGTCGCGCAGATAGCGGTCGAGTTCGCGGTGCATGTTGAGGATGATCTTTTCCTGTTCGACGGCGAGCCAGGTCTGGCGGATGCCTTTCGAATGCAGGCCCTTCTGCATGCGCGGAATATTGCCGAGATCCTGGCGCGGAATCTGCAGCACCTGTTGCGGATCGTTGAGATCGGTCACCGTCTGCACGATCGCGCGCGGTACCGCCTCCGCTGCCGGATAGGTCTTGGTCGAGAAGATTTCGAAAATGCATTTGTCGGGATCATTGCCGTCCGGCCGCACGCGATAGATCATCGCGTTGCCGGCCTGCGGCAGGATCATCAGGTTCGGAAACACGAAAATCTCGCCGCCCCACATGCCGATGTTGTCCGGCGTCGGCTTCGGCATCGGCCGCTGCTGCATCGCCGCCCGCGTGTACAGCGCTTTCACGTACTCGCCGCCGAGGCTGGAGTCTTCGGGAATCGGCTTGCCCTTCAGCGAGCGCACGACGTCGATGTCTTCGGGCAGCACCTGCGCGTCCATGCCTTCGGCGAGCAGGTTCAGGCGCGCGGCCATCGCCTCGATCATGTCGTCGATCGACGGACCGGCGATATTCGAAGCGACGCGCACATTGCCCTTCATCGGCGTCTTCTTGCCGAAGAAGCGGCCGTGTCCGCGCGCGTAGGTTTCGTACGCGACGTTCCAGTGATTGAAATCGGGCTTGGCGTCCGGCGTCGGCTTGTAGATGAAATCGGCCGAATGCGGTTCGAGCTGCGGATGCGTCGCCGGCACGTGATAGCCCTCGAAGAACGCCTCCTGCGCGACTTTCCAGTTCGACGGCACCGGCAGCGCCTTCCACCAGTAGTTGCGCATCTCGCCGATCGCGAGGTTCTCCAGCATCTCGCGCACCGGCGCGATGTGCTCGTCGAACGGCTGCGGGTTCTTGTCGAGATTGATGAAGATGAAACCGGCGAATACGACGTGATGGACTTCGCGCAGATGGACGTCGCTGTTCTGCAGCTTGCCGTCGCGGAATTCCTGGCGTTCGAGCACGAACTCGTTGTTGCCGTGCAGATCCCAGCGCCAGCCGTGGAACGGACAGATGACGTGGCTGTTGTCGAACGAGCCCTGCGGAACGTCGGCCAGCGACGTGCCGCGATGCGGACAGACGTTGTGATACGCCTTGATCGTCTGCTCGTCGGCGCGGACGATCAGCACCGACTGGTCGCCGATCTCGTAGACCGTGAAGTCGCCGACCTGCGGAATCTCGTCGAGCCGCGCCGCCGCCTGCCAGACCCGGCTCCAGAGTTTTTCGTATTCGAGCTTCGCGAACACCGGATCGGTGTAGCGGCCGACGCGGATGCCGTGCGGCATCGTCTCCCAGCTCGGCGGCCACGCGGCGCCATCGTTCGACGCGTTCATGGGGGCCGCTTTTTGCGCCAGCTCGGACATTTCGTTTCCTCCGTCAAGATCGCCGCGAACGGTCAATGCGTTCGCGGTGCGGGCGGCCGCACCATCCGGGCCGCGTCCATGTATTCAGCAGATATAAACAACAGTAGTGATCACTATCAACTGCAGCATGGAATCTACGCCTGTGGCGACGATCATTTCAAGCGTTTGTGCCGCCGATGCGGCTTCTTCACGAAAGGGCTGAAAAATCCAACCGTCATTGCGGGGAGCCAAAAGCGACGAAGCAATCCAGCGGCGCTCTACGCAAGCGGCGCATCGGATCGCCACGGCCGCTACGCGATCTCGCGATGACGGACTTTTCCAGGACCTCGAAACACCATCGCGCTTCGGGGCTTACTTCAGGAACCCGCCGAGACGGCCTTTGATGATCTGCTCGGCGTCGCCGACGATCCGCTCGATCAACTCCTTGCAGCTCGGCACGTCGCGGATCAGGCCCTGCACCTGCCCGGCCCAGATCAGGCCGGCATCGAGATCACCGGTTTCGAGCGCGACGCGCCCCTTGGCGCCCGACACCAGCGGCTGGATGTCGGTGAACACGCTGTCCGGCCGCGCGCTGATCTCGATCACCTGATCCGAGACGCTGTTCTTGCCGACGCGGCCGGTGTTCTTGAACTTGCGGAAGATCAGGTTGGTCGCGCGCTCGTCGTTGTCGACGAGGAACTGCTTGACCTTGTCGTGGATCGGCGCTTCCTTCGTCGCGCAGAAACGCGTGCCCATGTTGATGCCGTCGGCACCGAGCGCGAGTGCGGCGGCGAGGCCGCGGCCGTCGCCGAAGCCGCCCGACGCGATCATCGGAATCTTCACCTTGTCGGCGGCGGCCGGGATCAGGATCAGGCCCGGGATGTCGTCCTCGCCGGGATGGCCGGCGCATTCGAAACCGTCGATCGAGATCGCGTCGACGCCCATGCGCTCGGCCGACAGCGCGTGACGGACCGCCGTGCATTTGTGGACGACCTTGATGCCGTGCGACTTGAAGTCGTCGACGTGTTCCTGCGGCTTGTAGCCGGCGGTCTCGACGATCTTGATGCCGCTGTCGATGATCGCCTTGCGGTATTCCGCGTACGGCGGCGGATTGACCGACGGCAGGATCGTCAGATTCACGCCGAACGGCTTGTCGGTCATCGAGCGGCAGCGCTCGATTTCCGCACGCAGCGCATCCGGCGTCGGCTGCGTCAGCGCGGTCAGGATGCCGAGGCCGCCGGCGTTCGAGACCGCCGCCGCGAGCTCGGCGCGACCGACCCACATCATGCCGCCCTGGACGATCGGATGTTCGATGCCGAGCAGCTCGGTGAAGCGTGTGCGGATCGTCATTTCGCGGCCATCCGGATCGCGCCGTCGAGACGGATCGTCTCGCCGTTGAACATCGGGTTGGCGACGATGCTCTCGACCAGTTGCGCGTATTCGTCCGGCTTGCCGAGGCGGCTCGGGAACGGCACCTGCCTGCCGAGCGAGTCCTGCGCTTCCTGCGGCAGCGATTCGAGCAGCGGCGTCAGGAACAGACCCGGCGCGATCGTGTTGACGCGGATGCCGTAGCGCGCCAGTTCGCGCGCGATCGGCAGCGTCATGCCGACGACGCCGGCCTTCGACGCCGCATAGGCCGGCTGGCCGATCTGGCCTTCATACGCCGCGACGCTCGCGGTGTTGACGATCACGCCGCGCTCCTCGCCGACCGGCTCGGCGGTGTGCAGCCGTGCCGCGAACTTCGACAGCACGTTGAACGTGCCGTACAGATTGATGTTGACGATCTTCGCGAACTCGGCGAGCGGCAGCGCCTTGCCGTCGCGGCCGATGACCTTGCCCGGCGGGCCGATGCCGGCGCAGTTGACGAGGATGCGCGCCTTGCCGATCACGCCTTCGGATTCGTCAAGCGCCGCTTCGACGACGGCCTCGTCGGTGACGTTGACGGCGACGAAGTGGCCGCCGATCTCGGCCGCCTTCTTCTTGCCGAGTTCGGCGTTCAGGTCAAAGATCGTGACCCTGGCGCCGGCCTTCGCGAGTCGCGATGCCGTCGCGCCGCCGAGTCCCGATGCGCCGCCGGTGACGATCGCGGCAACTCCCTTGATGTCCATTCTTCTCCTTCGCGGGTCATCGACCCGACCGTAACTTGGTTTACTGAATTGAAAACTTCAAAAGCATGGACCACAGATTTCACAGATTACACAGATTGAAAATCGCTTATTTCTTGGTCTTGAATCTGCGTAATCTGCGTAATCTGCGGTTAAAAAAACTTTTTGCTTCAGAGCGCGCGGGCAATGACCATGCGCTGGATGTCGGACGTGCCTTCGTAGATCTGGCAGACGCGCACGTCGCGATAGATCTTGGCGACGCCGAACTCCTCCAGATAGCCGTAGCCGCCGAGCGTCTGGATCGCGCCGGAGACGACGGCCTCGGCGGTTTCCGACGCGACCAGCTTGGCCATCGACGCCTCCTTCAGGCTCGGCAGGCCGGCGTCCTTGGTCGCCGCCGCGTGCAGCACGAGCTGGCGCGCCGCCTCCAGCTTCGCGGCGAGATCGGCGAGCCGGAAGCCGACCGCCTGATGCTGGATGATCGCCGTGCCGAAGCTCTTGCGCTCCTTCGCATACGCGACCGCGATGTCGAGCGCGGCCTGCGCCATGCCGATGCATTGCGACGCGATGCCGATGCGGCCCTGTTCGAGATTCGACAGCGCGATGCCGTAACCGGCGCCCTCGGCGCCGAGCCGCAAGCCGTCGTCGACGAACACGTCGTCGAAGCGGATCGCGCAGGTGTCGGACGCGTTCTGGCCGAGCTTGTGTTCGACCTTGTCGACGCGATAGCCCGGCGCGTCGGTCGGCACGATAAAGCCGCTGATGCCGCGCTTGCCGGCGGCCGGATCGGTGACCGCGTAGACGATCGCGATGCCGGCGATCCGCGCCGACGAAATGAACTGCTTGCTGCCGTTCAGCCGATAACCGCCGTCGACTTTCTGCGCGCGCGTGCGCAGCGCCGACGCATCGGAGCCGGCGTCGGCCTCGGTCAGCGCAAACGCGCCGAGCATGCGGCCACTGATCAGCTCCGGCAGGAAGCGTTCGCGCTGCGCCTTGGTTCCGTCCTTCAGCAGGCTCGCCACGATCAGGCTGTTCTGGATGCTGATGATCGTCGACAGCGCGCCGTCGGCGGCGGCGATCTCCATCAGCGCCAGCGCATACGACACGGAGTCGGCGCCGGCGCCGCCGTATTCCTCGGGCGCCGTCATGCCCATCACGCCAAGGCCGGCGAGCTGCTCGAACAGTTCTTTCGGATAGCCGCGCGCGTCCTCGAACGCGGCGCTGCGCGGCCTGATGCGCTCCTGCGCGAATTCGCGAACCGCGTCGCGGATCGCGTGCTGGGTTTCGTTGAGGATCATATGAATCTACGGATTGTCTGGACGGCGTGAACGATCTATCAAAATGAATTCCCTCTCCCCTCTCCGAGGGGCGAGGGAGCCAAAATTTCTGCGCGCCCTTCACGTCGCCGCAGGCGTCCAGGTGGATGTCAGCGCATATTCGGAAAGATATTTCGTCGAGCTCCAGCCGCCGTCGACGACGATCGTCTGGCCGTTGATGAAGCTGCCGCCCGGCGAGCACAGGAATGCGATCGTGCTGGCGACGTCGTCGACCTGGCCGAGCCGCGTGTTCGGCGTCATCTCGACGTTGATCCGCTTGAACAGCGGATCTTCGAGACGGCCGGCGACCATCGGCGTGACGGTGACGCCGGGCGCGACGTTGTTGCTGCGGATGCCGAGCGCGCCGTACTGGCAGGCGATGTGCGAGGTCAGCGCGTTGAGCCCGCCCTTCGCCGCCGAATACGCGCCACCGCGACGGCCGCCGATGACGGCGAACGTCGACGTCACGTTGATGATCGCCGAACCCGGCTGCATCCGCGGAATCACTTCGCGCGCGAGACGAAACGGCGCGCGCAGCATCAGGTTCAGGAAGCCGTCGAGCATCGCGTCGTCGGTCTCGTGCAGCGGCTTCGGACTGCCGGCGCCGGCGTTGTTGACCAGAAAATCGATGCGGCCGAACGTCTTCATCGCCGCGTCGACGATGCGCGTCGGCGCGTCATCGTCGGTGACGTCGACGGCGAGCGTCGCGATCCGTTCGCGATCGCCGATCTGCCTTTCGAGTGCCGCGAGCTTGTTCGCGTCGCGGCCGACGCCGAGCACCGCAATGCCCGAACCGGCCAGCTTGACGGCCGTACCGTAGCCGATGCCGCTGCTGGCACCGGTGATGATCGCTACCTGCATTTCCTCACTCCATTTTCGAATCGATGTTCGCGATCCGCGCGTTGGCGGCTTCGAGCCCGCCGGCGACCGCGAGCAGCACCTGTGCGCGCTTCAGCAGCAGATGCGGATCGGCCTCGTCGGAAAAGCCGATGCCGCCGTGGATCTGGATGTTCGTGCCGGCATTGTCGAGCGCCGCGCGGCCGGCGACGAACAGCGCGCTTTCGACCTGCAGCGCCGCGTCGGTGCGGCCTTCGTCGACCGCGACCGCCGCGAAACCGACCTGGTCGCGTGCGCAGCGCGCGGCGATCGCCATGTTCGCGCAATGATGCTTGATCGCCTGCTGCGAACCGATCGGCCGGCCGAACTGCTCGCGCAGCTTCGCGTATTCGACACCCATCTGCAGCGCCGTCTCGGCGATGCCGGCGAGCGCCGCGGCGTCGATCAGCCGCAGGCGACGCACGCCGGCGGCGTCGAAACGCGCGAGCGGCGCGCCCAGACCGTCCGCCTCGCGCAAATCGGCGAGCCACAGACGATCGTCGAGCGCCTTGCGCGCGGCCGGCAATGGATGCAGCGTCGCGCCGTCGGCTTCGCGCAGCAGCAGCCATTCGGCGCCGGGACTGTCGACGACGACGATGCGGCCGTCGCGGCGATAAGCGGCGGCGATCCGGCGGCCGGCCCGGCCGGTCACGTCGCAATGCACGGCGCCGAGCGTTGCGAGAACCGCCGGCGACGCCAGACGCCGGCCGAGGCCCATGACGATCAGCGCTTCTTCGGCCGCGCCGAGCGCGCTGCCGCCAGCGTCTTCACCGGCGCAGATGCCGAAGATGCCGGCCTGGTCGAGATGCGACCAGGTTTCGGCGCTCTCGTCGCTCGCGGCATGCAGGCGCGCGAGCGGCAGCAGGTCGGCGATCGTGTCATCCATCGCGCCCGCCAGCGCCAGCTGATCGGCACTCGGGTGGTAGCGGGTATCAGCCTGCACGGAACTCGCCTCGCCATTTTCGATGTAGTCGGTATATTGTACGCACTCGCCGTCCAAATCGCCGCTGGTCATCAACATAGTTGTTGATCAAGCCAAGACAATTGACTGGCGATGCTTGTATCTTTGCCGATCAGGGCAAAGAGCCACCGCGATGCCGATCGACCAGAATCCGAACTTGAATCCGAAGCCGAATCCGGGCCGCCGGCTGATCGACGGCCGCTCGCTGCGCCGGGACGAAGCGCGCGCCGCGCGCGCCTGCGCCGACGGCCTGTGGGTCCGCGAAACGCTGGCCGATGCGCTGCGCCGCGCCGCGCAGCAGACGCCGGAACGCGTGCTGCTGGTCGACGGCGAGCGCCGCATCACCGCCCGCACGCTGCACGACGAGGCGGGCCGGCTTGCGCAGGCGCTGCTCGCCCGCGCGCCGGCCGGCAGCGTGGTGTCGTTCATGCTGCCGAACTGGCACGAAGCGGCAACGATCTATCTGGCCGCGACACTCGCCGGCATGGCGGTCAATCCAATCCTGCCGTCACTGCGCGAGCGCGAGACTCAGTTTATCCTCGAAGACGTCGGCAGCCGTTTCATCTTCATCCCCGCGACATTCCGCAAGTTCGATTATGCGGCGATGCTCGGTACGGTCGTCGGCCGGATGACGACACCGCCGCACGTCGTCGTGCTGCGCGGCGACGCCGGCGCGCATCTCGCGCACGACGCGCTGCTGCGCGAAACGCCGGCCCCGCAGCCGCTGCCGGCGATCGAAGCCGACGCCGTGCGCATGGTGATGTACACGTCCGGCACGACCGGCCGGCCGAAAGGCGTGCTGCACACGCACAACACGCTGCACGCGCTGCTGCGCCAGCTCGGCGAGCACTGGCTCATCGCGCCCGGCGACACGTTCCTCGTGCCGTCGCCGATCAGTCACATCGGCGGCTCGATCTACGCGTTCGAAAGCCCGTTGCTGCTCGGCACGACCGCCGTCGTCATGGATCAATGGAATCCCGACGAAGCGGTGAAGCTGATGGACGCCGAAGGCATCACGCACATGGCCGGCGCAACGCCGTTCCTCGAAGCACTGCTCGCCGCCGCCGAGCGCGCCGGCACACGGCTGCCGAGCCTCAAGGTCTTCATCTGCGGCGGCGCGTCGGTGCCGCCGCAACTGATCCGCCGCGCGCAACGGTATTTCGAGCGCGCGATCGTCACGCGCGTCTACGGCTCGACCGAAGTGCCGGTGACGACGGTCGGCGCGACCGCGCCAGGCGACGCCGCGCACGGCGCCAACACCGACGGCAAGCCCGGCTTCGCCGACGTGCGGCTGGTCAAGGCCGACGGCAGCGTCGTCGATCCGGCGAGCGGCGACGACGGCGAAATCCGCGCGCGCGGCCCGCAGATGCTGGCCGGCTATCTGCGCGACGAGGACGACGTGCCGGCATTCGACGCCGACGGTTATTTCCGCACCGGCGATCTGGCGCGCTGGGTCGACGGCCATTACCTCGTCGTCAGCGGCCGCGCCAAGGACATCATCATCCGCAACGGCGAGAACATCGCGCCGAAGGAAATCGAGGACCTGCTGCTCGGCCATCCGCAGATCGCCGAGATCGCGATCGTCGGCATTCCCGACGCGCGCACCGGCGAACGCGCGGTCGCGGTGATCGTCGCGAAGCCGGGCACGCAGCCGGACGTCGCCGGCCTCGCCGAATTCCTGAGCGGCACCGGCATCGCCAAGTACAAGTTCCCCGAGCAGGTCGCGCTGTGGGACGCGCTGCCGAAGAACGATGCGGGCAAGGTGCTGAAGCATCGGATTCGCGCGACGCTGATCGGCAAGTAGACGATGTTTTTTGTCATCCCCGCTTTCGCGGGAATGACGACTTAAAAATTGAGGAGACACGCATGAGCAGCCCGATCGCCGACTTCCGCATGGAAGCGCGCCGCTGGCTCGAAGCCAACGTGCCCCGACAGCCGTCGCCGGAAGACGGTCCGGCGTCGCGCGAGTACGTGTTGAACTGGCAGAAGACGCAGGCGCAGGGCGGCTGGGCCGGCATCGCCTGGCCGAAGGAACACGGCGGCCGCGGCCTGTCGGTGCTCGAACAGATCGTCTGGTTCGAGGAATACGCGCGCGCCGGCGCGCCGCCGCCGCTCAACGCCTCGTTCGTGATGCTCAATCACGCCGGGCCGACGCTGATCGCCTGCGGCACGGACGAGCAGAAGGCCTATCACCTGCCGAAGATTCTCAACGGCGAGGTGATCTGGTGCCAGGGTTTTTCCGAGCCCGGCGCCGGTTCGGACCTCGGCAGCCTCAAGTGCCGCGGCGAAGTCGACGGCGATCACCTGGTCATCAACGGCACCAAGATCTGGTCGAGCTTCGCCGACATCGCCGAGTGGCAGGAGCTGCTGGTCCGTACCGATCCCACGGCGTCGACGTCGAAGGCGATGACCTGGCTGATCTGCCCGATGGACGCGCCGGGCATCACCGTGCGGCCGATTCGCACGATGGCCGGCCCGCGCAAATACTGCGAAGTGTTCTACGACAACGTGCGCGTGCCGCTCGCCAACGTGGTCGGCGGCCTCAACAACGGCTGGGCCACCGCCAACGCGACGCTCAGCTTCGAACGCGGCACCGCAGCGCTGGCGCTGCTGATCGGTCTCGTGCTCAAGGTCGAGGCGCTGCTCGCCGACTGCCCGGACAGCCGACCCGAGCTGCGCATGCGCATCGCACGCCTGCGCGCCGAAGGCGCATCGATCCGCGCCGCCAACTACCGCCTCGCGCTCGACAGCGAGCACGGCGTGCCGGACGCCGGCGGCTCGCTGATCCGCCTGAGCTTCGCCGAATTCTCGCAGCGCGTGTCGGCGGCGGCGATCGATCTGTACGGCATCGATGCGCCCGAAGTCGTCGGCATGCACGGCTGGGGCCACGATTATCTCGACGCGTATTCGGAAACGATCGCCGGCGGCACCGCCGAGATCCAGCGCAACATCATTGCCGAGCGTGTGCTCGGGCTGCCGCGGGGACCGCGCTAGAAGAGTGCTGGCGCCCTTCAGTCGTGTCTCAGTTTGAAATTCGTCATTGCGAGGAGACCGAAGGTCGACGAAGCAATCCAGCTGCAGGGTGCAATCCGGCCGTGCCGCTGGATTGCTTCGCCGCTGCGCGGCTCGCAATGACGGATGCTTTTATTTCAAACTGAGGCACTACCCGCCCTTCGGATGAAGTGATGCCGGCACGGCGTTGCGATAGGCTGCGCGCACCGTACCCAGCCGCGAATCCGATTTCATGTCCAGCGACGATCGCCCCGCGAATTCACCCCAGTCGGTCACGCGCGTGATCCGCATCATCGAAGCGCTGTGCGCGAGCCCGGCGCCGGTCAGCCTCGCGCAGCTCAGCCGCGTGCTCGACGCGCCGAAGAGCAGTCTCGCCGCGCTGCTGCGCGGGCTCGCCGAAGCGGATTTCGTGGTGTCGTCGGAAGGCTATTTCCGTGTCGGGCCGGCGGCGTTCGGTCTCGGCAGCGCGCTGCTCGAAGCGCGACGGCGGCTGCAGTCGCCGGACCTCGTGCGCGACGGCATGCGGCGGCTCGCCGAGCGTTCGAAGGAGACGGTGCTGTTCGCGGTGCGCGACCGCGAGATCGGCGAACTGACTTACGTCGACGTCATCGAAAGCCGCAATACGCTGCGCTTCGCGGTCTCGATCGGCGACCGCCGGCCGCTGTACTGCACGGCCGGCGGCCGCGCGCTGCTCGCCGCCGCACCGGACAACGAACTGAAGGCGTATTTGCGCAAGCTCAAGCCGCGTGCACTGACGACGGACACCGAGACCGACAAGCGCAAGCTCGCCGACGTGATCGCACAAGTCCGCAAACGCGGCGTCGCGCAAACCGTCGACCAGACCGCCGACGGCGTCTGCGGCACCGCCAGCGTGATCCACGACGCCGCCGGCACCGCGCTCGGCGCGCTGATCGTCGCCGCGCCGAGTTCGCGCTCGCAGAACCGGCGCGAGGAGCTTGCGCAGCTCGTCCGCGACGAAGCCGTCGCGATTTCCGCGAATCTCGGTTACCGCAAGCCGCGCGGCCGCTAAGCCGCGCCGGCGGTGGTCGCGTCGCCGAGTCCGGCCAGCACTTCGCGCGTGTGCGCGCCGAGCGACGGCGCCGGCCCGGCGACCCGGCCCGGCGTCTGCGAGAACCAGGTCGGCACGCCGGGAAAGCGCACCGCACCGTGCGGCGTATCGACCGTCTCGAAAAAACCGACGGCGTTCAGATGCGGGTTGTCGAACAGCTCGTCGGTGCTGCGCAGCGGCGCCGCCGGGATGCCGAGCGCGAGCAGCAGGTCCAGCCATTCCTGCGTCGTGCGCTGTTCGAAGGTTTCGCCGAGGAGGCCGTAGATCCGGTCGATCTGTTTCGCGCGCTGCGCGAGCGTCGCCAGTTCCGGGCCGGCCCACGCCGGCTTCACGGCGTCGACGAACAGCGCCCAGTGCTTGTCGTTGTAGATCAGCGCGGCGACGTAACCGTCGCGGGTCTTGTACGGCCGGCGGTTCGGCGCGACCGCGCGCGGGTAATGCGCTTTCGACAGCGGCGGATCGAACAGCGCGCCGTTGGCATGCTCGACGAGCATGAACGACGCCATCGTCTCGAACATGCCGACTTCGACTTCCTGGCCCTCGCCGGTCCGCTCACGATGGAACAGCGCCATCATCGTCGCGTACAGCACCGTCAGGCCGGCGACCTTGTCGGCCATGATCGTGCCGACGAAATCGGCGTTGCCGGTCAGCATCTGCTGCGCGTACGGCAATCCGCATTCGGCCTGGATGGTGTCGTCGTACGCCGGCCGGTCGCGATCGGGACCGCGGCGGCTGTAGCCATAGGCGTTGCTGTAGACGATCGCCGGATTGATCGCCGCGACGTCCGCGTAAGCGAAGCCGAGCCTCGCGATCGCCTTGGCGCGCATCGAATGGATGAACACGTCGGCGGTCGCGACGAGCTTGCACAGCGCGTCCTTGCCGTCGTCGCTGCGCAGATCGAGCACGACGCTGCGCTTGCCGCGGTTGACGTTGACGAACACGCCGGCCAGATCGGGCGCCGGACCGACCGAGATGTAGCGCGTGTTGTCGCCTTCCGGCGGCTCGATCTTGATCACGTCGGCGCCCATGTCGGCCATGATCTGCGTGCAGTACGGCCCCATCACCATGCTCGTCAGATCGACGACGCGAACGCCGGCCAGCGGACCCGCGTGCTTCGTGCCGCTCGCCATGAATCGCTCCTCCACGCTCATTTTCGTGCGCGCATTGTTCCATGAGCGTCGTACATATTCCAGTTCATTGGTTTAATATCGGCACAGTCTCTCCAACCGATCGACACCGACGATGGATTTCGCACTGACCGACGACCAGCAGAACATTCGCGATGCGGTGCTCAGGCACTGCGCGCAGTTCTCCGCCGAATACTGGCTGGAGAAGGATCGCGAGGGCGTGTTCCCGCAGGACTTCTTCGACTCGATGGCCGAAGCCGGCTGGATCGGCATCGCGATGCCGGGCGAATACGGCGGCTCGGGCCTCGGCATCACCGAAGCGGCGGTGATGATGCAGGCGGTCGCTGAATCCGGTGCCGGCATGACCGGCGCGTCGAGCATCCACCTGCCGGTGTTCGGCATGCAGCCGGTCGTGCTGTTCGGCAGCGAGGAACAGAAGAAGACCTTCGTGCCGCCGGTCGTCGCCGGCAAGGACCGCGTCTGCTTCGCCGTCACCGAACCGAACGCCGGCCTCAATACCACCGAGCTGAAGACGCGCGCCGACAAGGTGCCGGGCGGTTACAAGGTCAACGGCGAGAAGATCTGGATCTCGACCGCGCAGGTCGCCAACAAGATGCTGCTGCTCGCGCGTACGACGCCGCTCGATCAGGTCAAGCGCAAGACCGACGGCCTGACGCTGTTCTACACCGATCTCGACCGCAGCAAGATCGAAGTGCGGCTGATTCACAAGATGGGCCGCCACGCGGTCGACTCGAACATGCTGTTCATCGAGGATCTGTTCATTCCCGACGAACACCGCATCGGCGAGGAAGGTCAGGGCTTCAGGATCATCCTGCATGGCCTGAATCCCGAGCGCGTGCTGCTCGGTGCCGAGTCGGTCGGCATCGGCCGCGCGGCGATCGACCGTGCCGCGCGTTATGCGCGCGAGCGCGTCGTGTTCGGCCGGCCGATCGGCCAGAACCAGGGCATCGCCCACCCGCTCGCGAAGTGCTGGACGCAGCTCGAAGCGGCGAACCTGATGGTGATGAAGGCCGCGACCAGGTTCGACAAGCACGAGGACTGCGGCGTCGAGGCGAACGCCGGCAAATATCTCGCCGCCGAATTCGCGTTCGAAGCCTGCCATACGGCGATGCTGACGCTCGGCGGCATGGGCTATGCGCAGGAGTATCATGTCGAGCGCCTGCTGCGCGAAGTGCTGATTCCGAGAACCGCGCCGGTCAGCCCGCACATGATCCTCAACTTCATCGCCGAAAAAGTGCTGGAACTGCCGAAGTCGTATTGAGGCCGCTCACGCACTAAAATCCGGCTCCCGCGCGAACGCCGGCCACTGTGGCTCGTCATTGCGAGGAGCGCAGCGACGAAGCAATCCAGCGACACTGCCTGATCAAACGGCGCGCTGGATTGCTTGGTCAGCCTTCGGCCTCCTCGCAATGACGATTCAACGCCGCATCGCGTAAACGGAACCAGGCGATCAAGAGAACCACGATGACCAAGGCAACCGAGATGTTCAGCGCCCGCTCCTGGCTGTTCGCGCCCGGCGACAGCGAAAAGAAGATGGCGAAAGCCGCGGCGAGCAATGCCGACATCGCGCTGATCGATCTCGAAGACGCGGTCGCCGTCGAAGA
>DASSVA010000056.1:0-8604 GCA_035706385.1 Solimonas sp.
TCGGCACCGCGTTCATCGCCACGCACGAAGCGTTCGCGCACGACTATCACAAGCAGCGGCTGGTCGCCGCGCGCAGCGACGACGCGATCCTCAGCGACGCGTTTCACATCAACTGGCCGCTGCACGCGCCGGTGCGCGTGCTCGCCAACAGCGTGACCGCCGGCGCGCACGGCGATCCGTTCGGCGAGACGCGCGTGATCGGCGACGAGGAAGGCCGGCCGATCCATCTGTTCAGCACCGACTCACCGCTGCGTTCGATGCGCGGCGATTTCGAGGCGATGGCGCTGTATGCCGGCCAGGGCGTCGGCGCGATCACGCGGATCGACAGCGCCGGCGACGTCCTGCTGCGCATTGCCAACGAAGCGGCGGCGGCGCTCGACAGCGGCGCGCCGCGCTACGCGGAGCCCGCCGGTTTCGCGTCGCCGCCGTGTTTCCTGCACGAACTCGGCGACGCGCGTTTCGCCGGCGGCGACCACGACGCGCTGATCGCCGCGCTCAACGTACTGCTCGAAGCCGAACGCGCCGGCGCGCGCGTCGCGATGCGCACCGCCGCCGAATGCGAAGATCCCGCGCGCAAATCGCTGGTCGTCGACATCCAGCGCGATGAGGCGCGCTGGTGCGGCGTGCTGACGCAGGCGATCCTGCGCCTCGGCGGCACGCCGTCGCGCCGCACCGGCGATTTCCACGACAAGGCGATGGCGATCCCCGACGTCGACGCGCGGCTGGCGTTTCTCAATCGCGGCCAGCAGTGGGTCGTCAAGCGGCTGCGCGAACGGCTCGCCGAACTCGATGACGACATCCTGCGCGGCGAACTGACGGCGATGCTCGACGCGCACGTCCGCAACATCGATCGCGTGCAGACGCAGCTCGACGCCACCACGCCGTGAACGCGGAACGCCGGCGCATCGGCGCCGGCGGAACGCTCAGATCACCGTCAATTGCACGTCGACGTTGTTGCGCGTCGCGTTCGAATACGGGCAGACCTGATGCGCCTTGGCGACCAGCGCTTCGGCGTCGGCGCGCGCGAGGCCCGGCAGCGACACCGCGAGCGCGATCTCCAGGCCGAAACCGCCTTCCGAGCGCGGGCCGATGCCGACCGTCGCCTTCACCGTCGTGTCGGCCGGCACTTTCGGCCCGCCGTGCGCGGCGACGGCTTTCATCGCGCCGATGAAGCACGCCGAATAGCCGGCCGCGAACAGCTGTTCCGGATTGTTGCCGTCGCCGCCACCGCCGCCGAGTTCCTTCGGCGTGCTGAGCTTGACGTCGAGCGCGCCGCCTTCGACGACGCTGCGTCCGTCGCGGCCGCCGGTGGCGGTGGCGCTGGTGCGATACAGGACGTTGACTGACATGGCGGACTCCTTGTCTTGGCTGCGAATGGAACCCGGCCGACCGTGCGGCGTTCGCGCCGGGCAGCCGACACCTTACTCGCAATCGCGCCGCGTACCCGGACGATGGAGTCGTGCCTCAATTTGACATTCGTCATTGCGAGGAAACCGAAGGTCGACGAAGCCATCCAGCCGCATGGCTCAATCCGGCCGTGCCGCTGGATGGCTTCGCCGCTGCGCGGCTCGCAATGACGGAGGCTTTTATTTCAAACGGAGGCACTACCAACGATGGCGCGCATTCGCGGCGACTCGTCTGTACGGGTGACCGCCCGGCGGCGGCGGCGCGTTAGAGTCGCGACTGCAAGAACGGCCGGAAGCGCCCGGCGCGCGAAGACCGTCGTCCACGGGAGGAAACTCATGAAGTCTGCTGGCATCGCGCGTGCGCGCACGATTCTGTTCGGCATCGCCGCGTCACTGGCGCTGATCACCACGGCGCAGGCCGCGTCGCAGATCGACAACGCCGCGTTGTCGAACGATGCCGACGGCACCAACTGGGCCGCGAACGGCCGCACGTTCGACGAGCATCACTTCAGCCCGCTGAAGCAGATCAACACGCAGAACGTCGGCAAGCTCGGCCTGGCGTGGTCGCTCGATTTCGACGACGTCTGGAACATGGCGACGATGCCGGTCGAGGTCGACGGCGTGGTCTACGTCGCCGCCGGCTATTCGGTGATCCACGCCGTCGACGTGCGCAGCGGCAAGCTGTTGTGGAAGTACGACCCGCACGTCGGCGTCAAGAAGATGCGCATGGCCTGGGGCATCCGCGGCCTGACGTACTGGAACGGCAAGGTCTACGCCGGCGTGCAGGACGGCCGGCTGTTCGCGCTCGACGCGCAGACCGGCAAGCTGGTCTGGGAAACGCAGACGACCGAGCCCGACGACAACCGCTACATCACCGGCGCGCCGCGCGTCTGGCAGGGCACGGATGGCCGCGCGCGCGTCATCATCGGCCACGGCGGCGCCGACTTCGGCCACGTGCGCGCGTACGTGACGACCTACGACGCCGAGACCGGCGCGCAGATCTGGCGCTGGTGGATGGTGCCCGGCAATCCGGCCGACGGCTTCGAGAACAAGGCCATGGAAATGGCCGCGAAGACCTGGACCGGCGAATGGTGGAAGTACGGCGGCGGCGGCACCGCGTGGAACGCGATGACGTATGACCCGAAATACAACCGCGTCTACATCGGCACCGGCAACGGCAGCCCGTGGAACGCCAAGCTGCGCTCGCCGGGCGGCGGCGACAACCTGTTCCTGTGTTCGATCGTCGCGCTCGACGCCGACACCGGCGAATACGTCTGGCATTACCAGACCACGCCCGGCGAGAGCTGGGACTTCAACTCGACGATGGACATCGAGCTGGCGACGATCGAGATCGACGGCCAGCCGCGCGACGTCATCCTGCACGCGCCGAAGAACGGTTTCTTCTACGTGATCGACCGCGCGACCGGCAAGCTGATCTCGGCCGAAAAACTCGGCAAGGTCACGTGGGCCAAATACATCGACATGAAGACCGGCCGCCCGGTCGAGAATCCCGGCGTGCGCTACGAGGACGGCGAAGCGCTGACCTGGCCCGGCTCGGCCGGCCTGCACAACTGGCCGCCGATGAGCTACAGCCCCGACACCGGTCTGGTCTACATCCCGGCGCACGAGATGGCCGGCTATTACAACGACACCGGCCGCGATCCGAAAACCTGGACGATGACGCCGGACGACGTCATGGGCCTGCGCGGCTTCTTCGACGACGTGCCGAAGAGCGCCGGCTCGGCGTCGCTGCTCGCCTGGAATCCGGTCACGCAGAAGAAAGCCTGGGAAGAACCGGTGCCGGGCGCGAACAACGGCGGCGTGATGGCGACCGCCGGCGGCCTCGTGTTCCAGGGCCAGTCGGACGGCAAGTTCGTCGCGCATGACGCAATGACCGGCAAGGTCGTCTGGAGCTTCGACATGGGCGTCGGCTCGATGGGCTCGCCGATCAGCTATGAAGTCGACGGCAAGCAGTACATCAGCATCCCGGCCGGCTGGGCCGGCGGACAGATGCTGCTCGGCACACTGTCGGCGCAGCACGGCTGGGTCGGCCGCAGCCACCCGCGGCGCCTGCTGACCTTCGTGCTCGACGGCGACGCCAAGCTGCCGCCGACCGCGCCGCCGTCGCAGGTCACGCCGCTGGCAGCGCCCGAGTTCAAGCTCGATCCGGCGCTCGCCGAGAAAGGCAAGCTCGTCTACAACCACTGCGTGATCTGCCACGGCGTGTCCGCCGTCGCCGGCGGCTACGCGCCGGACCTGCGCGCGTCGCAGATCCCGCTGTCGACCGCGGCGTTCACCGCCGTCGTCCGCGACGGCGCGCTGCTGTCACGCGGCATGCCGCAGTTCAGCGAACTGAGCGACGAGGAAATCGTCGAACTGCAGCACTACATCCGCGACCGCGCCCGCTACAAGCCGTCGGCCTGGGAGCAGATCAAGACCGGCTGGCACTTCCTGATGCTGATGCTGAAGATGAAACTGAAGGCGCTGTTCGGCTAAGCGCACGGCATCTTATGCAGGAGCGCCCCATGGGGCGCTCCTGCACGCCGGATCAATTCGATTCGCGCCTGCGCCTCGCCAGCAGCACCAGACCCGCGATCAGCACGCCGGCGAGCGCCGAGCCGACCAGCATCAGCACCGCCGACGCGGTCAGCATGCCGAGCTTCTTCAGCATCGAGATCACCGAATCGATCGTCGGCCCGCTCTGCGCGGGTGCCGGCGCGGCGGGCGCCGCGCCGCGGCCCTGCTCGTCGAGCGGCCGCACGTAGACCGGCGCCGGCGCTTCTTCGGCCGGACGGTCCTGAGCGGGCGGTGGCGGCGGGTTGTCGGCGGCGGTCGCCGGAACCGCGGCGGCGGCGGCCAGCGCGAACGCGAGGCCGATCAGGAAGCGAACGAAAGTCATCGCGCATTTTACGCATACCGTGCACGCCGCCTCGACCGCGATCCGGCCGCGGGTAGTACCTCAGTTTGAAATAAAAGCATCCGTCATTGCGAGCCGCGCAGCGGCGAAGCAATCCAGCAGCGTAGACAGATCGAGCTGTGTCGCTGGATTGCTTCGTCGACCTTCGGCCTCCTCGCAATGACGAATTTCAAACTGAGGCACTACCCGGCCGCGCGGCGGCACGCGCGTACAATCGGCCGGACACTTCGTTCCAGGCTTCCATGCACGCACTGGCATACGACGGCGACCTCGTCGTCACGATCCTGCAGATCATCGCGATCGATCTGCTGCTCGGCGGCGACAACGCGGTCGTGATCGCGCTGGCCTGCCGCCAGCTGCCGCCGCGGCTGCGCAACCAGGGCATTTTCTGGGGCACGTTCGGCGCGATCATGCTGCGCATCGTGCTGGTGTTCTTCGCATTGCAATTGCTGGCGCTGCCGTACCTGCGGCTCGTCGGCGGCGGGCTGCTGCTGTGGATCGGCATCAAGCTGCTGCTGCCGCAGGACGACGACCACGCGACGATCCCGGCGAGCACGCATCTGCTCGGCGCGATCCGCACCGTGATCATCGCCGACGCGGTGATGAGTCTCGACAACGTGGTCGCGATCGCCGGCGCCGCCGACGGTCACATCGGCCTGGTCGCCGCCGGCATCCTGATCAGCGTGCCGATCATCGTCTGGGGCAGCCGGCTGGTGCTGCATCTGATGGACCGCTTTCCCGTCGTCATCACGCTCGGCGCCGCGCTGCTCGGCTGGATCGCCGGCGAAATGGCGTACGAGGACCGCGCGCTGCGCACGGCGTTCGACAAGCTGCCGCCGTGGTCGCATTACGGCATCTCGCTGGCCGGCGCGCTGCTGGTGATCGTGGCCGGCCATGCGCTCGCGCGACGTGCGCGACGGCGCAACGCACGGCGCTGAACGACACCGGCGCCGCACGACGCTAACACCAAGGTGTTATTTGAGGCCCTGCCGGCCTGCGGTAAAACGTTCTCCGAGCATCGCCCGCCCTGTCCGGCATCCGGCACGGCGGCCATCGGCGCGTTCGCACGCGCGAGCAAAAGAGGAGAACGGCAATGACGATTTGGCGAAGCCTGCGGGTGCCCCGCGGCCTGCTCGGTGCGCTGGCGAGTCTGGCGATGGCCGGTGGCGCGCAGGCCGCGACGCCGGCGCCGGACGTCGTCGACCTGTGGCCGGCATCGGTCACCGCCAATGCGCCGACGCGCGGACCGGAGCGCAGCGGCACCGAGGGCAAGGGCCTCGGCGCGGTCTCCAACATCAGCCGCGCGCGTCTCGAAATCTACCGGCCCGCGCATCCGAACGGCACCGCCGTCGTGATCATGGGCGGCGGCGGTTATTTCCGCATCCAGATGTCGAACGAAAGCCTGCCGGTCGCGCGCTGGCTCAACGCGCTCGGCGTCACCGCCGCCGTGCTCTATTACCGGCTGCCGGCCGACGGCTGGAAAGCGGTCGCGCCGTTCCAGGACGGCCAGCGCGCGGTGCGCATCCTGCGTGCGCGCGCCGCCGGGTTCGGCATCGATCCGCACAAGATCGGCGTGCTCGGCATGTCGGCCGGCGGCAATCTCGCGGCGATCACCGAGACGCGTTTCGACGATTCGCTCTACGACGCGGTCGACGCCAGCGACAAGCTGTCCGCGCGGCCGGACTTCGCGGCGCTGATCTTTCCGGTGATCTCGCTGAAAGGCGCGCTCAACACCACGCGCAGCCGTCGCGAACTGAACACGCAGAACGACGCCGACGACGCGTATTCGGCCGAGCTGCACGTCACGCATGCGACGCCGCCGACGTTCCTCGCGCATGCCGCCGACGATCCGATCGCCAACGTCGGCCACAGCCTGGTGATGTTCGACGCGCTGCGCGCCGCGCAGGTGCCGGCCGAGCTGCACGTGTTCGAGAAAGGCGGTCACGGCTGGGGGCTCGGCGCGCAGCCACGGTTTCATGAATGGCGCGCTGCCCGCACCCGCCGCCGCGGCGACGCCCGCCGCATCGCGCGACGACAGCGAAGACGAAGACGAGCGCCGCGAGGACTGACGACCCCTCGTCCTGTCATACGAACTACCGAGACCGACACCATGATCGCTTTCCGCAAGACCCTGATCGCCGGCGCAGCCGGCACCCTGCTCGCGCTGTCGCTGCCGGTGCTCGCCGACGATGCGCAATCGAACGCCGAACTGCTGCGTCTGCTCAAGGCGCAAGCCGCGCAGATCGACGAACTGAAATCGCGCCTCGCGACGCTCGAAGCGCGGCAGGCCGGCGCGCCGGCCGCATCGAGCGCCGCGCAACAACAGGCCGCCGAGAAATCGGCCGAGGTCGACGCCGCGGTCGCGGCGACGCAACAGAGCCAGATCGAGACGCTGCAGGCGCAGATCGCGCAGCTCGGCGCGGGCGGCGGCGGCAACGGCAACATCCGCTGGCGCAACGGCGGCCCGGAACTGCGCAGCAGCGACGGCTTCTTCACGTTCCAGCCGCGCGGCCGCATCCTGATCGACTACTCGACGACACACGGCTCGTCGTACGACGCGCGCAACATCGGCGGCACGACGGCGCGCAACGCGCGGCTCGGCGCCGAAGGCGACATCGGCAAGCTGATGTACAAGATCGACGTCGATTTCGCCGACGACCTGACCTCGGTCAAGGACGCCTGGATCGGCTACCGCACGCGGCTGTTCGGCCTGCCGGTCGACTACTACGTCGGCAACAAGCTCAAGGATCGCAGCATCGATGGTTCGGGCACGCTGTCGCGGCAGCCGTTCATGGAACGCAATGCGGTCGCCAACGTCGGCGCCGGCGTCAACGGCTATTACGGCCTCGGCGGCTACGTGAAGGTCTACGGTTCGAACTGGCACGTCGGCGCAAGCGTCACCGGCGACGATCTCGACAACGCCGGCGACACCAGCGATTCGGTGATGTACGCGGTGCGCGCGACCTACAACCCGATCAAAGGCCGCCAGGGCTTCGTCCATCTCGGCAGCTGGTATTACTACGAGAAGCTCGGCGACGACATCACGTCGATCAACAACGTGCCGCGCGTCGCACAGTTCTTCAACGACAACCTGCGCATCTCGTCGAGCTCGATCGCCGATCCGACGCGCGACGAAGCGTATGGCTACGAACTCGGCGGCGTGTTCCGCAACTTCTGGGCGCTCGGCGAATGGACACGGCGGCGCATCGATTCGTCGAGCGTCGACGTCGTCGACCGTCACGCCAGCTCGATGTCGGCCGGCTGGCTGATCACCGGCGAGAAACCGGGCTTCTCGTCGCGCTCCGGCGTCTGGGGCACGACCAAGGTGCTGAGCCCGGTCACGTCCGGCGGCTGGGGCGCGTGGGAAATCGCCGTGCGCTTCGACCGCTACGACTTCCGCGACGCGCCGAACGGCGGTACCGGCGCCAGCAACACGATCGGCGTCAACTGGTACCTCAACGACTGGTCGCGTCTGATGCTCGATTACGTCGACTGGAACACCAACAACCGCGTCGGCAGCTACAAGGGCCCGGACGACGGCAACTCGATCGGCCTGCGCATGCAGGTCTCGTTCTGACCCGCACGGAGACTCAGAGATGAATCACGACATTTCCGCCGCAGCGCATCGCCGCCCTCTTCTGACGCTGATCGCCGGCGCCTGTCTCGCGCTCTCGCTGCAGGGCTGCATCGATCGCGACCATGCCGATGACGGCAGCGGCAGCACGACCGGCGGCGCGACCACGGGCGGCGAGACGACCGGCGGCGACACGACGCCCGGCGCCTGCGCCAACCTGCCGGCGACGACGACGGACTACAAGGGCGGCGACGCGCTCGGCGAGGAACTGACGCTGAGCCTCGATCCGGCGACGCTCGCGTACACGGTCACGCTCGACGCGAGCGTGCAGCGCACGGCCGGCACACAGCTGACCGGCACGCTGACGCAGCTCGACGGCTGCACGTACACGAGTGAAGAAGCCGGCGCACAGTTCACGCTGTCGGCCAACGGCGTCGTCGAAGGCGGCGTGAAAACGCCGGCCGGCACCAGCTTCACGCCGCTGCTGGCGTTCGCGACGACGTACAACAACAGCGCCGATCCGACCAAGTTCAACGACATCGCGTTCATCTTCAACGCCGTCGGCGCACAGTCGGACGGCACGACGACGAGCGCGTACGCCGGCGCCGGCCGTTTGCGCAACGCCGGCACGATGCAGTTCTGCGTCGACGACGCCGCCGGCTTCATGGTCTACGACGCCGGCTGCACGAACACCGCGAAGGGCTACA